>JAITGB010000136.1 GCA_031280945.1 Spirochaetales bacterium | reverse complement strand
TTGACGCCTCCTGTGGGGATAAAGGAAACTCCTCCGTAGGGGGCTGCCATAGCTTTGAGCATAGCAAGGCCGCCTGAGTTTTCCGCGGGGAAGAACTTGAGGACTTTGAGGCCGTACTCCAGGGCCATTTCTATTCCTGAGGGGTTGTTGATTCCCGGTGTAATGGGAATGTTTTCCTTGACGCAGTATTCGACAACCTTGGGGTTAAAGCCGGGGGACACGATAAACTTTGCTCCGGCTGCCACGGCTTTTTTTACCTGGTCTACGGTGAGGACTGTACCCGCGCCCAGGAGCATTCCTTTTACTTCGGCGTTGATGCGTTTGATTGATTCCTCGGCGGCGGCTGTACGGAATGTTACCTCCGCTACGGGGAGGTCGCCTGCCTCAAGAGCCTGCGCGAGGGGTACGGCGTCCTTGGGGTCTTCAATTTTGATGACGGGTACAAGGCCGATTTCTCCGATTGTGGTTAAAACATCACTCATTTTTTATCTCCTTAATTTTTGATGTGCGTAATTGTTGGGCCGTGGGGCGCAAGGGATAGAAGCGGAAAGCCCGCAGAAAGCGCATCGGCGCTTTCGAGGACTTGGAGCGGATAGCCCGACTTTGCGCTTTTTTGCCTTCGGCAAAAAAGCGCGGAGATGCGCCCAAATTCTTTTTCCCCGAAAAATCTATCCGCCTGTTACAACGCGCGTGAGATATGCCCTGATGCTTCCCGCAAAGTCGCGGCTGATTGCTTTTTCCGCTTCCCTGTAGGCAAAGCCCCGCGCTTCGGCGTCGCTTATGGCGTTTTCGCGCGTTTGCTTTACGAAGGTGGCGATGGCGCGGCCTGCTTCGTCGTACAGGGAGAAGTCCGCTGTCCAGCGTACGGACTTAAACTGGGGATTGAGGGTAACTGGTTCGATGTTCCATGAGCCTTTTACCATGAGGGGGCCGCGCTGGTGGAAGGAGAGGGAAAGGCTGTCCATGCATTTACGCACGAGGCCTCCGATTCTGCCGTCGTTGTCGCCGGTAATAGCGACGAGGTAGGTCATTTTTGCGGCTTCGCGGTCGATGGCTTCGTTGACGTGTGTCATGTCGAACTGGGCTTCCATGAGGCGCGCGGCGGCGGGGTGAATGATGCGAAGCTGCGCTATCAGGCGTTCCGCGTTGAGGCCGACGCTGCGGGCGGCGTCGTAGAAGGCGTACCTTTGCAGGACTTCCTTCCTGGCGCCGCCCCGGCTTTTGAAGTCTTCGATTTTTGCGAGGTCCTTTTGAATGAGCGTGCGGTAAATCGCGGCGGTGGGCTCTCTTTCAAGATAGGCTACAACGTGAGTTACCCCGCGCTCGTCCGTGTAGGGGTCGGAGAAGCGCAGGTTGACAAACTGTTCGTTTGCCTGGGTTCCCACTGTCTGGCTGATGGCTATTTCGGACTCCGTGTAGGTTGTGTCGCTTTTAACAAGTTCCGCGTACCTCTTTTGCGAAAGCGCGTCAACCTTTACGTTGACCGTAAAAAGCCGCGCGAGGGCGCCCGCCGCATCGTCCTCCGCTCCCCGCCGCGAATCCCCTGAGCCCACAGCCGCGAGATACTGCGCGGAGGGAAAATCCGATTCAAGGTCAGAGAGCCAACCGGGGCTGGAGCGTCCCCAGCTTCCGGCGGAAGCCGGCGGGGGTGAGCCTCCGTTCGGGCCTGAGGCTCTCGCCGCCGCGCTGCCCGTAGTGCCGCAGCCCGCGAGGAGGCACACAAGGAGCCCCGCGAGAAGCGCTGCCGGAAGCCGGCCCCCCGCCGGAAGACAATCTCCGAAAAAGCCCGCGCACACGGGACGGGCCGTACACGCTGCGCGGGCCTTCGCCCGGGGCTCTTGCGGCTCTGTTTTTGTTATTGCGTTTTTTCCTGCTTTCATCGCATACCTCTATAAACTAAGCTACCGTTTTTGCGGCTTTTGTACAGCCCCCTTCAGAACTCTTTATTGCAGTTCGCAGGCTGTTACAAGGTTAAGAGCCTCCTGGGTGTAATTCCTGCGGGGAATCTCCTCCCTGTACACCCGCCTCCCCGCGCCGTCGTAGAACTCAAGGGCAAGCTCATGCTCGCCCGGCTCAACGAGAAACTCCCCCACATAGGCCTGCCCGGGAAAATACCGCGCAGCCCTGAGGTCGGCCTCCTCCGAAAGGTCAGCCGCCACATCCGCCGCAACCCCGCCCACAAGAGAAAGAACGGAAAACCATCCGCCGCCCGCCGCCTTCGCCCTCTTGTCCGCAAGGTTCTTGGCCATTTTTATGGTTACGCCCTTTGTTACCGTGCGGACAATGGTTTTGAAAAAAATCATGGACTGCGCGAGCTTGAAAGTCTCCTCCGCTACCTTATCCATCTTTTCGATAAGGGAAAGTTCCCCCGCCGCGGCCCCGTCCACAAAAAGAACAAGCCTCTTGATACGCGAGGGCCTGAGCTTCATCTGGGGAAGCTGGCACTTAAAATTAAATCCGGCTGAAACGGGAAAAGGAATGGGGGCGGCGTTTACAAGAACCATTCTGCCGCCTGCGTCCTCCTTTTCCTGCGTAACAAGAATAAGGCCCTCCCCCGTTGTCAGGCGCACGGTGGAGGCCCTCTTTATGGGCGAGCGGCCCGTAAAACCAATCACATTGATTTTTGCCTTCTCCCCGCGCCGCAGGAGCCCGTCAAGCTCAGGCGGAAGCGGAAAATCAAAAAGAGCGGGCTGCCGCGAAAAAGCCTCTTTGAGCCTGCCAAGCTCAATCACCGCGCTGTCGCGCCGCCTGTCCGCCCTGTACAGAAGAACGCTGATATACCGCGCAAGGGCCGAATTGTAAAAATCGGTGGACGCCGCCTTGAGGGCCCCCTTCGCCTCAGGAGAAGAGTTTATGCTCTGGGCAAGAGCCTCGTATTTATCTTCAAGAAGATTCAGCTTCTCCTCAAGCCTGCGCATCTCCACGTAGGCCCCGTCAAAACTGCCCAGCTTGAGGTAATCTATAGCCTTAAACACATTGAGGTAAATATCCTCGTAGGCTTCCCCCGCGTATTCAAGCTGATAATCGTTCAGGAGAAAAGAACTCACAGCGTCCGTAACGCTCTTTGTAAAGTTCTCCTCAATAAGGATTTCCGCCTCATCAAAACGCTCTATGCTTTTTCGCGGCTCACCCGCCGCATGGTACAAAATACCCGAATCAAGATAAAAAAGAACCCCGTCCTTCTCGCCGTACAGCTCTCCCGAAGGCCCCGGCTCGTCTATCCTCTGGGCAGCCCCCCCGTAGTTGTGGCCCTCAACCTCCGCGTCCAGCTCCTGAAAAAGAGCGTTGCGCGTAGAGGTACAGGACGCGCAGAAAAAAGACATAAAGAGAAAAAACGCACACTCAAAGAAGAGAATAGAGCGCGGACGCACAATCCGCCGCCCCGCCCCGAAAAGAGTATTCATCACTAGCCCTCTCTAGCGCCCCCGCAGTACACTCAAAACCCCAAAACCCTAAAGTTTCCGCTTCGACTGCTCAATAACTTTTTTGATTTCCTTATCGCCAATCCACACCTTGTCCATAGTCTCGATATTAATGAGCTCAAGGTTCACCTTATAGAAAACAACGCGCTGCCCCTCCACCGCGTCCGTCTGCGACGTGATGACCCCCTGCAAATAAAAATCCGCGCCCAGTTCCTGGCCCAAACGCTTAACCGACTCCGCGCTCGCCTCAAGCTGCTGGTCAAGCCTCTCGCCGCGCACCGCCGCCCTCTCCTCCTGCCCCGCCACGAAACGCACCTTGCCCGAATTGACAAGCTCCCGCTCAAGGCTCTTCGTAAAAACAAGAGTCTCAATCTGGTCGCGCGAACGGTTACGCACCTCCCCCACAATCAGAACAGGCTTGCGGTTATTGTTTTCGGAAAGAAAATCGCCCAGCCACGGACGGCGCAGCACATCGGAAATCATCGCCTCCGCCACCATCTGAGAATCCGTATCGTTCCATCTCCCGCTCAAATCAATCTGCGTATCCGACGAAACCCGCGTAACCTGACGCGTTGAACCACAGCCCATGCACACAAGAAAACCCAGCGCCGCAAAAATAACACGCCTCTTCACTTGAATTTACCTCCACAACAAATTACACTTATCTAATATAGCACAGAACATCAGGCAAGGAAAGGTCCGGCGAAAAATTTCAGGAATTTCAGGATTCGGAATCTGGGCGCACCCTTGCGCTTTTCCGCTACGCGGAAAAGCGCAAGGGCCGGGCTTTGCGGGGCTCCGCGAAGCTCCGGTCTTTGCGCTGTGCGCAAAGACTAAACCCCTCCAATCCCTTGCGCGGGTGCGGATTTTGCTCCGCAAAATCCGCACCAGGACCAAAGGCAAAACCCAAAGTTTAAACTTATTAAGGAAACAAACATGAAAACGAACAGCCCCGTACAGCCCAAACCTTCCGCCGCCCCCTCTCCCCGCCGCGTGGCGCTTACAACCCTCGCCCTCACCTTCATCATACTAGCCCACCCCCGCCCCGCCGCCTGTGGCGGCGGGGCGGAGCCGCCGGAAAAACTCGTAACTAGCCCCCCGGCCATTGTCCTGCGCCTCGCCGACAACCAGCCCGAAGGCTACCCCACAGTGCTGGGCGACAGGGAATTCTCCCGCCTCACCGCAGAACGCTCACGGGGCCGCATCATCATTCACGTCTACCCCCACGAAAAACTCGGCAGCGAAAGAACCGTCATAGAACAGGTACAGTTCGGCGGCATAGATTTCACCCGCGTATCCATAAGCCCCCTCTCCGCCTTTAACCCGCTCCTGAACGCCCTGCAAATGCCCTACCTCTACAGGGACGAAGCCCACATGTGGAAAGTCTTAAACGGCGAGATAGGCCGCTACTTTCTTCACTCCATGCAGGCGCGGGGCTTTATCGGCCTCGTGTACTACGCATCAGGGGCGAGGTCGTTCTACACCAGCGAAAAACCAATACTCACCGCCGCCGGCCTCAAAGGCATGAAAATCCGCGTACAGGAATCAAGCCTCATGGTAGGACTTGTCGGCGCCCTGGGAGCCGTACCCGTGCCCATGGCCTACGGAGAAGTCTACGGAGCCCTCCAGACCAAAACCATAGACGGCGCGGAAAACAACTGCCCCTCCTATTACTCCTCAAACCATTACGAAGTCGCCCGCTATTTTTCCATAAACGAACACACCCGCGTCCCCGAAATGACAATAGCCTCCAAAATCAGCATGGAAAGACTCTCAGATAGCGACCAGCTTCTTATCAGAAAAGCGGCAGAGGATTCACAAGAGCTCCAGATACAAGCCTGGAACGCCTACGAAAAAGAATCCGAAAGAAAAGTCCGCGCCGCGGGCTGCATTATTACGGAAATTCCCGGCAAAGAAGAGTTCGCCCGCGCCGTCAAATCCCTCTACCACAGCGAACTCGACGA
>JAITGB010000120.1 GCA_031280945.1 Spirochaetales bacterium | reverse complement strand
AGAAAAGCCGAAGCGTCCGCCTCGCGGAAAAAAACAAGCCGAATTTCCCGAAGGCGCGGCGAACCGGAAAAGTATTCTTGGAGAAGTCCGCCCACAATGCCCGCCGCCCTTTCGCGCGGAAAACCATATACTCCCGTGGAAATCGCCGGAAACGCGATAGAAGTAAGCCCCTCGTTTTCCGCACAGCTGAGAGAATTCCGGTAAGCGTCCGCGAGAAGCTCATCCTCGCCCTGTTCTCCTCCGTGCCACACAGGGCCTACGGTATGAATAACGCGCCGCGCCGTAAGCCTGCCCCCCGTCGTAGATGCAGCCTTGCCCGCGGGAAGTCCTCCGGGCCACACGGACGCGCGGAGCTTCCGGCACTCCTCCAGAATTTCAGGCCCCCCCGCGCGGTGAATCGCTCCGTCAACGCCTCCGCCCCCCATGAGGGACGAGTTCGCCGCGTTTACAATGGCGTCAACATTTATAGCCGTAATATCTCCCGTTTGGACAATCAGCCTGCCGTCAAAAAAAGTTTTCATGCTCCACTCTACCACACCCAAAACGAGCTTTCCAGACGCCTTACGCAGGAACCTTGACCCCTTGAGACATAGTGCGCTCGCCCTGCCTGTCGTACATTCCCTCTTTTCACTTTGAGAGGTTTCCTGTATTCTTTTTAGATTGTACGCGAAAGGAGCTACTGTGTTTTCGGACAAGGTTGTTGAGAATCTCAAGGCTTCCTCGGCGATTCGCGCGATGTTCGAGGAGGGCGCGCGGCTCAAGAAGGAGTTCGGCGCGGAGAATGTTTTTGATTTCAGCATTGGAAATCCTGACCCGCCGCCGCCGGAGCCGGCGCTTGAGGCTGTGCGGAGGCTTGTGGGGGGGAGTCCTCGCGGGCTTCACGGCTACATGAACAATGCGGGCTACCTTGATGTGCGGGAGAAGATTGCATCTGAGTTTAACGCCGCCTCGCCGGGCCTGGGCCTTGATGCGGGCCACGTTGTTATGACCTGCGGGGCGGGCGGGGGCCTTAATGTTATTTTTAAGGCTCTTCTTAATCCGGGGGATGAGGTCATCGCGTTTTCGCCTTTTTTTGTTGAGTACAGGTTTTACGTGGAGAATCATGGGGGGAGGCTTGTTACCTCGCCTACGCACGAGGAGTCTTTTTTGCCTGACCTGGGGGCTCTTGAGGGGGCCATAACGGGCCGCACGAAGGCTGTTATTCTCAATACGCCGAACAATCCTACGGGGGTTGTGTATCCGCGCGTTTTTTTGGAGGAGCTTGCGGCTCTTCTTGAGGTAAAGGGCCGGGAGTTTTCCTCTACAATTTTTCTTGTTTCTGACGAGCCCTACAGGGATATTGTGTACGACGGAGTTGAGGCCGCTCCGGTTTTTTCCCTGTTCAGGAATTCGCTCCTCGCCTACTCCTGGAGTAAGTCTCTTTCCCTGCCGGGAGAACGTATCGGCTATGTGGCGCTTAATCCGCGCATTGAGGAGGCGGGGCTTCTCTGGGATGCTCTTGTTTTTGCGAACCGTTCTTTGGGCTTTGTAAACGCTCCGGCCTTGTTTCAGAGGGTTGTGCTTGAGTCTTGGGGATGCCGCGTTGATGTTGAGATTTATAAAGAGCGGCGGGACCTTTTGTATTCCCACCTTGTGGGGCTGGGTTTTTCCTGCGTTAAGCCCCAGGGGGCTTTTTACCTTTTTCCGAAATCGCCGCTTGCCGATACGGAGGCTTTTAAGCGGCTTGCTCTTACCCATAAAATTATTCTTGTGCCGGGGAGGGGCTTTGGATGCCCTGCGTACTTCCGTCTTGCCTACTGCGTGAGCATAGAGACGATTAGGAATTCGCAGCCGGCTTTTGAGGCCCTTGCCCGCGATGCGGGGCTATAAGTGTTTTTGCGCGTGAAGAAGAGGAGGATGAGGTAACCATGAAGCTGGATTTTATAAGAAAGGAGATTCTCAAAGACAAGCCTCAGGATGAGAGCAAGCTGGGTTTCGGGCGGATTTTTACGGACTATATGCTGATGATGAAGCGCGGCGCGGACATGGGCTGGTATTACGCGGCTATTGAGCCTTTTGCGGACATCAGTTTGTCTCCCGCGGCTATGGTTCTGCATTACGCCCAGGAGGTTTTTGAGGGTCTCAAAGCGTACCGCGCGAAGGACGGGAGGATTCTGCTTTTTAGGCCCTGGGACAATGTAAAGCGTTTTGCGGAATCCGCGGCGCGCATGAGCATGGTTTCATTTGACGGAGATTTTCTTTTGAACGCTCTTTATGAGCTGGTGAGCGTTGAGAAGGACTGGATTCCGCGTTCGGCGGGGACTTCCCTGTATATCAGGCCGACCTATATTGGCATTGACCCCTTTGTGGGAGTGGCGGCGGCCACCGAGTATCTTTTGTACATTATCCTCTCTCCTGTGGGCGCGTACTATCCGCAGGGCCTGGCCCCTGTTGATATTTTTGTTGAGAGTAAGTACGTGCGCAGCGTCAAGGGGGGCACGGGGAGTTACAAGGCAGGCGCGAATTACGCCATGAGCCTGCTCGCGGCGGAGGAGGCTCACAGGAATGGTTTTACGCAGGTGTTATGGCTCGACGCTGTAGAGAACCGCTACATTGAGGAGGTGGGCAGCATGAACATCTTCTTCAAGATTAACGGAGAGCTTATTACCCCGGCTTTGCAGGGCAGTATTCTGCCGGGCATAACGCGGGATTCGATTATCCGCCTCACGCGCGATATGGGGATGCCCGTTACAGAGAGAAAAATTTCCATTACGGAAATCGAAGAGGCCCAGAAAGCGGGGAAACTTGAGGAGGTTTTCGGCAGCGGCACCGCGGCTGTTGTGAGCCCCGTGGGGAAACTCGTGTGGGGGGAGAAGACCATTGTCGTGGGAGACGGCGGCATGGGAAAAGTAACGCGCCTCTTGTACGACACTCTCACGGACATACAGTACGGCAGGCGCGAAGACCCCTACGGCTGGACTTTTGAGTTAAAGTAATCTGTGCGTTTATGAGCGACGCGGGATTCGAACCCACGACCCCAAGCTCCGGAGGCTTGTACTCTATCCATCTGAGCTAGTCGCCCAACTTTTTGATAGTGTACCGCGGCGGGGGAGCTGTGTCAAGCGCTCTGGCGGAGGTATTTTTTCAGAACGGGAATTTGGGCGCATTTTTTCGGCTGCGCCGAAAAAACCGGGCTTTGCGGGGCTTCGGTATTTGCGCTTCGCGCAAATACACGCTGCGCGTCCCCTCCAATCCCTTGCGCGGAAGACCCTTCGACCTTAAAGCAGGTATATGTTGATTCTTTTCGCTTGTTGGGCAATACTGAAATCTCAAGCCGTGCTGCCTGAGGCCGCAGCGTATTCTGGAATAGGGAGTTTATATGAAAAAAGCGTTTGCGTGCGTTCTTTTTGCGGTGTGTTCACTATGTGTTTTTGCCCAGGCGCAGCCCCGGCAGATTTTATCGGACCGCGATATCGATAGTTTTGTGAAGAATTATGAGACTATTATGGAGACCCTCGACGAACACGAGGATGAGTTTTCCGCGCTTGCTGAGGGTTTGGACACCGCGGAGGGAGATGAGAGAACGCGGGGGCTTATGAAGCTCCTGGGCGCTCCTGTTTCAAAGGAGCTGCAGGCGGCGCTTTCCCGGCAGGGCATGGGGAATAACGGTTTTGCGAAGACTATGACGATTCTTTTTGGGCTTATTATGGTTGCGCTTGAGGATGGGCTCCTTGATGCGGATAATTCTGATGAAGAGGAGAGGGCGGAGGCTGAGGAGCAGATTGCTCTTTTTAGAAAGGCGATGAACGGGGCGGATGTGAAGCTCATTTCCCAGCGTAAAAACGAGCTTATGCCGCTTCTGGGCCACGGTTTCTAGGCGCGTCTTTTATGGAGGCTTTAACGGAGGAACTCGCGCGGGGAAACTCTCTTGCCATGAGGGGGCTTCTTGCGGAGGCGGAGGAATGTTTCCGCTCTCTTGCGCAGAAAGAGCCGTGCTTTCGGGCTGCTCTTTTTAATTTGGGGACTGTGCTTGTTCTTGGGGGCCGCGACGGGGAAGCTCTTGGTTTTTTTACCCGCGTTCTAAAACTTGAGGCTGATGCCCTTGACGCCTTAAACGAGGTTGGGCTTATCCACTACAGGGCTGGCCGTTTTTGGGAGGCTGAGACTTCTTTCCGCGATGCTCTTTACATTGACGAGCACGATTCTCGCTGCCTCAATAATTTGGGTGTTCTTTTTTTTGCTCAAAATAAATTCTGTGAGGCGGAAGGTTTTTTTTCCCGCGCGGCCCAGATTGAGCCGGACAATGAGGATTTCCAGGTAAATCTTCATGATGCGCGGGAGGCTCTTAAGGCAAAGTAGGCGCGGGGGGGGGGGGGGGGGGGTGTTAATAAAATATGGCAGAGTGCAGACCTGGGTAAAAAATAGGGAAACGGAAACGGAATGGCTGATTATAACGGCATAGAAAAAGAAGAAACCCTAAAAGGGCTGGTTTACGAGGATTATTTTTCCCAATTCGGCTATGAGCCAAACATAGACAACATAGACTTTGTAATCACCGGTAAAAAGGCCCGGGGCGACCTTTTTTCAGACGGACATGGCAGTTCCCGTCATTTTCTCTGGGCGGAAGCCAAAAAAGGAACCCATGACGTTTTTGCCATGTTTACCCAGCTGCTCCTGACCTGCAGGAAAACCTACGAGAAAGGCGAACATTTCGCTCCGCCCTGGCTGGGCTGTTTTGACGAAACCCGCATTTCCTTTGTACCCTTCCACGAGGCGCTCCCAATCTTTAGCGAAACCGATTTTAACTGGAACACTGTTCCCAGCAATCACGAGGCGGCGGATTTTATCAAGGCTAAAGAGAAAGTCAAAAATCTCCTGGGGGCTAAAATCGTTATTTTTGGTTTTGAGCAGGATAGCAAAGATATAAAAGATTTTATTAAAAACCATTTTGTTACGGGCGGCTCCTCCGGGGTTCATATCCCCATAACCAAAGATAATTTTGTGCAGATTTTTATAAAGTGGGTTAAGGAGGTTAAGCCGTTTATCAATATACCAAAGGAAAGATGGTCAGAATTCAAGGCGCGAGGCATACTGGACTGCGATTTCTTCCGCGCGGACTTAATGAGCGAGGGAGGAAATACCATCACCGAAAAACTAAAAATCATTCTCAAAAACGATAATTACAAGTTTCAGGAAACCATCAGCGACATGCTGTTTACCTCGGACATTGGATTTACGGATAATGGGGCCTCCTATTCCCGGTTTTGGAACAGGTACAAACGCCCTCCGGCCAAAGAGTACCAGCAGCACATTATTGACCGCCGGGACTTGCTTGTTCCCCGGAATATCAGGGAAGTCAAAGGCTCGTTTTTTACGCCGAAAATCTGGGCCGATAAATCAAAAGAATATTTGGCAAAGGTTTTTGGAAAAAACTGGCAGGAAGAATACTATGTCTGGGACTGCGCCGCCGGAACCGGAAACTTGCTTGCGGGCCTGTCCAACCCTTACAACGTGTGGGCTTCCGACATAGAGCAGGGGAATGTTGAGACAATCCAGAGCCTGATTGACATTGACGAAAACTTAAACCTGTTAAGCGGCCATGTGTTTCAGTTTGATTTTTTGAACGATACGTTTGATAAGCTGCCCGAAGCGTTAAGGGAAATAATCAAGGACCCGGAGAAACGTAAAAAACTGATTGTGTATATTAATCCGCCCTATGCGGAGGCTTCCAGCGCCGCGGCGGTCATGGGAACAGGAGATACCAAGAGCGGAGTCGCCACGGCGCATAAAACACGAGACAGGTATAGGCTGTATATAGGCGCCGCGACCAATGAGATTTCCGCGCAGTTTATGGCGCGGATTTACCATGAAATACCGGCCTGCAAATTAGCGCTCTTCTCAAAATTGAAGTTTGTCTGTACCCAGCATTTTGTCAAGTTTAGGAAATTCTTTCATGCCGATTATAAAGCCGGTTTTGCGGTCCGCGCAAATACCTTTGATAATGTGGTTGGTCAGTTTCCCATAGCCTTCACTGTTTGGGATTTGGACGGGGTCCGCTTCCCTGAATATATTGAACTTGACATTCCGGAAAACGGGGGCAAGAAGAGGTTTTGGGATGATTTTAATAAATCAATAAATAATTGGATAAAGCGTTTCAACACAGAAGCGAATACACCGGTTGGATTTATGATAATGGACGCTCCTGATTTTCAAAGAATACATCAGCCAATCTTGACTTTGAGGAAAGGTTCTCGTCATGCGGTTTTTTATTCATTTCATGTGAATAACCTGATTGAGGGCTGCATCTATTTTGCCGTGCGCCTCTGTATTGAGCCGACATGGTTAAACGACCGCGACCAGTTTTATTTTCCCGCAAACGACGGCTGGAATACCAGCGCGGACTTCTGCCATAATTGTCTTGTTTTTACTTTGTTTCATGGACAAAACCGCATTTCCGTACATGATGGCATAAACCACTGGATTCCCTTTACCGAAAAAGAGGTAAACGCGAAAGAAAAGTTTGGGTCAAACTTTATGA
>JAITGB010000076.1 GCA_031280945.1 Spirochaetales bacterium | reverse complement strand
ACGGCTCTTGTCGCGGGTGAGGTTGATTTTATTACCTGCGGCCCCGAGTGCAAAAGTTTTGTCGATTCCGGGAAGGTGCGCCCGCTCGCCGTTGTATTCCCCACACGCTATCCTTCATTTCCCAATGTGCCTACCTTAAAGGAAGCAACGGGGCTTGATTTCGATTACCCTGTGTGGAGAGGATTTTTTACAACAGCGGGAACCGACCCCAAAATCGTAGAAATACTTTCGGCGGCGATAAAGAAGGCCGTGGAAAGCGAGGAGTTTCAGAAATACGCGGCTGTGGGAATGCTTGCATCCTACAAGGGAACCGCTGAGTTTTCCCAGATTGTATCGAAGGAACAAAAGGAGCTTGAAGTTCTTATGCCCGGAGTGCTGGCCAGGATTCAGGCTGAAGCAAAGGGCGGAAAGTAAAAGCCCACAGGGAAGGGAGCCGGAGCGCGGTTTTGAGATAAAACACGCGCTTTCCGGCATTCATTTTTCGGAAGGCTCGCAAGAAAAGGAGACGGCTGTGCGGGATTTTGTTGTTTCCCTGATTTTTATTGCTGTATCGGTTTTTGTCTTTTTTGCATCGGATGCGTTCAGCGTACAGGAAAATGCTTTTAGTCTGGCGCATAACCCCGCTTTTTATCCCCGGCTTATTGCCTGTATTCTTTTCCTTTTGTCGTTTGTTTTACTGGAACAGGCGGTGAGAAAAGGCGCTTTCAAAAATACAGGCGTAAAACTCGACAGAAAAAAGCTCCTCAAGGCGGGGAAACTTTTCCTTGTTGTTCTTGTATATATAATTCTTTTGACTTTGAGCGGGTATATTCCTTCTTCGCTCATGTGCATTTTTTTGAGTGTATATGTTTTTGGAGGAAGTTTCAAACAGGCTGTTCTTTACAGTGTAATTATCACAGTGAGCTTATTTCTTGTTTTTCAGCTCGGTTTCAGAATTCCCCTGCCTGAGGGTGAGTTTTTTGAGTATTGGAGGTGAGGGACGTGGGTAGTTTTGATTTATACTTTTTAGGCTGGCAGATTATTGATTTTCCTGTACTCCTCATGCTGGGGCTGGGGACGCTTTTGGGAATTATTATAGGCGCTCTGCCGGGCCTCACGGCGATAATGGCTGTGTCCATCATCGTTCCCCTGACCTACAAAATGCCTCCGATTGTCAGTATTCTGATGCTTTTGGGCGTTTACTGTGGAGGGAATTACGGAGGTTCCATTTCCGCCTGTCTTATCAATATTCCGGGAACGCCTTCCGCGATTATGACAGGCCTCGACGGACATCCGCTTTCCAGAAAAGGGAAGGCGGGGCTTGCTATAGGTATGGCGACCGTTGCGTCCGTTGTTGGCGGAATCATCAGTGTTTTCGTTCTGGCTGCGTTTTCTCCTGTTCTTGCAAACCTTGCGCTTAAATTTAAATCGCTGGAAATTTTTGGTGTAGCTCTTTTCGGCATCAGTGTCATTGCCTATGTGTCGCCCGGTTCGACGCTCAAGGGCATTATGGCGGGTCTTTTTGGCCTTCTTCTTGCGACAATTGGATTTGACCCGAATACGGGAGCGGCGCGGTTTGCCTTCGGCAGTACGAATCTTTTAGGCGGGGTAGATTTTGTTTCCGTTATGATTGGTCTTTTTGGAATGTCTGAGATGTTTGCGAATATTGAGAAGACAAAGGCCGAAAGGGACATTGGATTTTTGCAGGACAAGGTTACGAAAACATGGGACGCATTCAAGTATGTGAGAAAACTCAAGGCGGTCATTTTGCGTTCAAGTTTTGTGGGCGTAATTATCGGCGCTATTCCCGGAGCAGGCGGAACAATAGCGGCTATTGCTGCATACGGACTGCAAAAGAGGGTTTCCCGTCATGGACACCTCATGGGGAAGGGCGCTCTTGAGGGAATCGCCGCACCGGAGGCTTCGAACAACGCCTGTACCGGAGGCGCTATGACCCCGCTTTTGGCTCTGGGAATTCCCGGCGATGCTGTAACGGCTGTTTTGATTGGGGCCTTTATTATTCACGGAATAGTTCCTGGCCCCATGATGTATACGTCCAATCCTGAAATGGTCTCCGCGATTTTTATAGGAATGTTTCTCGCAAATATTTTTATACTCGTTATCGGTATGCCGGGCGCAAAGTACATAAGCCGCCTTTTGAAAATTCCTTCTCAAATTCTTAACGGCCTCATTATAGCCCTGTGCATCATAGGAACTTTCGCTGTAAAGAACAGCCTGTTCGATACGGGAGTTATGCTGGTTTTTGGCGTTGTGGGCTATCTTATGTCGAAGGCGAAGATTCCCAAAGCGCCTGTTGTTCTTGCGCTTGTTCTCGGACCGCTCATGGAGGAGAATATTCGCCGCTGGGCGAATCTCGCCGAAGGTAATTATTGGAGCGAATTCATCAATTCCGTTATAACAAATCCGGTAACGCTGACTATGGTCATAGCGACACTGGTTGTTCTCATTGCTCCTATTGTTACAAAGAAAAAGCATTTGAGTGAGGACGATATTAATTTTTCCTCAGACGAGACGGCTAGCGCCGACCCGAATGAAATAATTTTTGCGGAGAAAGGAGAAAGATAAAATGCAGTTATTTGATTGTACGCTCAGAGACGGAGGAAACGTCCTGGGAAACGGCTTTCCCCGGGAGCTCACAACGATGATGCTTGAGGGGCTTTTGGCCAACAACATTAGGCTCATAGAGTTTGGCAATGCGTACGGCATAGGCGCGTATGAGGCTGACGGCAAAACAGCCCCGATGACGGACGCAGAATATCTTGAGCTTGCCCAGCCTTACCTCGCCCGGGGCGAAATAGGTATGTTTGTCGGTGTGAAAAACGCTGTAGAACGTAATGTTGCTCTCGCGGCGGAGAAGGGGCTGAAGTTCCTCCGGCTGGGTGCAAACGCTGGAGACGGGGCTTCCACGAAAGAGGGGATTGCGCTTATCAGAAAATATGGGATGACACCGCACTATTCACTGATGAAGGGCTATATCCTGGGCGCTAAAGAACTCGCGGCCGAAGCGAGGATGCTGGAGGGCTGGGGCCTGGGCGCAATTACAATTATGGATTCCGCGGGAACAATGGCGCCCGTGGAGGTTGAGGAATATGTAACGGAACTCGTTCAGGCTGTTTCCATTCCTGTTGGCTTTCACGGCCATAACAATCTGGGGCTGTCCGTTGCAAACGCCATAGCTGCGGAGAAGAGTGGGGCGGCTATTCTGGACTGCGGGCTTATGGGTATGGCGCGCAGTGCGGGAAATTTGGCTACTGAACTTGCCGTTGCTGTATTTCACAGGATGGGAAAGGAGAAAACCGTAAACTTTATGGGGCTCCTTGAGTTCATTGATTCGCAGCTTGCGCCTACAATGAAAAAACATGGATACACTGCGTCAGTTACTCCCGAAGACCTTGTTTTGGGATATTCAGGCTGCCATTCCAACTTTTTGGAACTGTTCCGCGAAGTAGCGAAGTCCGCAGGCGTAAATCTGTACCAGCTCATAATTGAAGTTTCCGCAAAAAACCGGAAAAATCCGTCCCGTAAAGAAATGGAGGAGTTTGCCGAGAAATTGGCAAAAAC
>JAITGB010000041.1 GCA_031280945.1 Spirochaetales bacterium | reverse complement strand
TCGCGGATATTCAGGGGGTCAAAGTCGGCAGGAGAAATCTCCGCCCTAAGGCCGTCTATTCTGTCCATAAGGGACTTCGCCATAAGAGTATAGCGCTTTGACTGCTCGTCCTCCGGCTTATCGTCCGTATAGTTTGACACGCGCTTCATCTTTTCAAAAATAATTTCCTTCTCGTCCGGCTCCCTGCCTCCTTCAGCAAGCTGCCTGCTAAAAATCTCAATCTCGCGCTCAATGCTGTCCGTAATCGCCCGCGAAATAAGGTCCTTAACAAGGAATTCCATCGTACTCTGATAGTGAAAAATCGGACTAATAAGCTCCGAATCCAAAACGTTAATCGAAAGTTTCACATCCGTAACAGTCTTCGGCTTGAGAGGATTATCCTTAAAAGCGCATTTGACAACGGAGTAAGTATTATCCCCCCCCACAAACGCGCCAACATCCGTTCTCTGCTCAAGGAGGCTCTCCGTTTCGTTCTCAAGCTCCACAACGCTCTTCTCGATATGCGTCTGGAGGTTGCCGAACATATTGACAATGGACTTTTCCACCCCGCCCGTATTAAAACGCTCCGCTCCGGAAATCTTCTCCAGAAGCTCCGCCACCTCGCGGGGACTATAGCGCGCAAGAGTCTTGCCCTCCTCCTTGTCGATGAAATTGCGAATCTTCTTCGCCATCTCATCTTCCGTAGTAACAATGTAGCGGTTAAACATATTCTGATAGTTCTGGTTAAAATAGTTATAGAGCTTCTCCTTAAGGCCCCCCATAACCTCCAGTTTCTCCAGAACCTCACGAGGGAGTTTCGTCTGCACAAGGTTAATAATATTCTGCGTCTCTTCCTGCACGAGCTGTTCAAACTCATCTTTCTGGCGGCGCCCCTCCTGCGCCAAACTATTGCGCGAACCTATCGCCGACAAGCGCGTGGGGTGAAACACATTCGGACTACGTGTAATTTCGGACATAATCTCCTCCCAATATATATGTACGGGAACTCCCCGTCATCTTACCACATAATAAAATATACCCTGTTCCAAAAAAAAGTTAAAGACGCAAAACAGGATTAGAAAAATCAAGAAGTTACCAGAGGGGGGCAAGCCCCCCTGAGCCGGAGCCATTGGTCTCCGGCTACCCCCCAAGCAGGGGCTCCGCCCCCGCAACGCCCCCGCCTGAATCACACAGAAAAGCCGTACCCCTAAATTCCCAAAAGCCCCTTAACCTTCTCCTCCAACAGCCTCCGTAAATTCTCGCTTCTCGAAAGAGCCTGGAGTTTACGGAGCTCCGCCGCAAACCTCCCCCGCGCCGCCTGAGAAGACTCCGTTCCCCTGTAGGCAGCCTCAAGCTCCCCGTACGCACGGGAAAGCGCTCGGACATCCTCCCTGATATAGCTTTCCGCTATAGCCCACAAAGTGTCCCCCCGCTTGATGGAATGAACAGCCCCTCCGGGCAGCTTGATTTTTCCCCCGGGGTAAATCCAGTGGGGATTGGGGTGGCCCGGATTATAATTCCCCAAAGGCGAGTAGCCATTGGCCTGCGCGATTTCATTCACACAGGCCCGTATATCCTGAATCGTTATGTACACATCGGCAAGTTCAAGGGGCCTGCCCGGCGGAATGTACGGCAGAGGACGGATAGGCTCTTCCTCCGCAGGAGGAACAGCCCGCGCCGCGGGAACCTCCTCGCGGGCCGGGGGCGCCTTCGCCTCTACCTCTCCGCCGCCGCGCACAAGGAGAAAAACCACAAGCCCCGCAAGCGCGGCAAGGAGGAGAAAGAGCAAAGGCTTCCGTTTTCCTGCCGCACGTTTTCTCTGCGGCGGCGCCCCTACCGCAAAAAGAGCCCTGCTTTCCTCCTCGGTAAGGGGCATCCCCTCACTCCTGGGGTGCTTGCGCTCGGCAGGCTTTTTCTTTTCCGCCGTGGACGGAAAAGAAGCGGGCTTCTTTTCCGTACCGGCCGCAAGCTCCCCGATAAAAGCCTCAAAGCGTTTTTGCTCTTCCGCAAAGAATTCCTGCCTGCCGGGAAGGGCCAGGGCCTCGACTCTGGCGCGGCATGAACGCGCCTGGCTCAGCGCGCGCCGGCTTACAGCCTCATCGAGCCTGTAAAAAACGTATACCTCCTCCCCGCTTTTCTGGAGGACAGCCGTAAAGGGAAGCCCTGCCGCGTTCTCGCGGGGTAATCCCGCCGCGGGAAGACGGGATGCAAACAGCTTGCTGTTTTTCCGCATCGCCGCGCCGGGCTTTAAGCGCGAAGCCGTAAAACGGGCAAATTCGTGGAAGTTCCAGAGGAGGTAGCGCGCCTCTTCCGGCAGGTTTTCCGGGAAATCCTCAAGGCCGGAAGCAAGTTTCGCGGCGCCTCCGGCGGCGCCCCCCATGGCCTCACACAGGTTTCCCATGCTCTCAAAAAGGCCCTGAGCGGAGGGCGGAGCTATGTCTTTGAGAGCCGCGCACAATTCCACGAGGCAGCTTTGAAGGACAGCTTTGGGGGCCGCCTCTTTTTCCTGCAGGATATACGGAACGCCCTCCACCGGAAGAAAGAGCCTCTCTTCGGAGGATTCTTCTCCGGAGGGGCAGGCAAGCGGCAGGGCTTCGCCGGAGAAAACGCGCGAAAGAAGGCTGAAATTTTCGGGAAAAGAAACGGAGGCTTCACCGCCTTCAAGACGCAGGGTAAAGCCGTAAAAAGCCTTTTCCTCCCCGGCCTCAAGAACATCATGCGTAGAGGAAACCCCCGCGCCTTCAAAGAGCGCGGCAAGGCCGGAAAGCTCTTCGTTTTTTGGAGCCGCGATACGCACAGGAGCGCGCGTCGTGAGGGCCCGCTTGAAAAAAGCGACAAGCCCATCCGAGGCGGAGCTTTGCGCAAGCGTCTCTATGCTATCGGGGTCAAAACCCAGCTTTGAAAGACTCTCCGCATATCCGGGAGCAAGACCCAGCGCCCCTGTTTTTCCGTCCTGAAAAAAGAAGGGCCTTCCCCCCGCGAAAAAAAAGCCCCGGCCCGTGAGGGCTTCCGCCCTGTAGCGCAGGGGATTCTCCCGTACACAGGCCGCCATTTTCTCCGCGCGGAAGACAAAATGACAGTCGGCCTCCTCCCTTTCGTGGAGGTCGAAAAAGCCTTCTCCGCCGTGCAGAACGCGCAGATTGCCGTTTTTGTAAAAATACACGAAGGCCTCGGCTCCTTGCGAAAACCCCGAGGCCGGAGTTTCGCCGCCGGATGCGGCCTCCCCGCCTTCAAGAAAAAGACTGAACCTCTCTACCGCTTCCGTGTCCCCCACGTACCGGATTTCCCCGTCTGAGGATGACCCTCCGTTTTCCCGTTCAAGAAGGGGGTTTCCCGTAAAAGAATCGCTCAAAATAACCACGGAAACGCGGTTTTTTGCCTCATCGGACAAGGAGGGCGAATTACCCAGCCGCAAAAAAGGCCTGTAGTCTTCCGGCGACTTTCCTACATAGAGGAGGTAACACTCTGAGTCTATGTGAAAAACCCGCATCCTGAAATCGTCCTTCATAGTTCTAGTGTAACACATTTTGGGCTATTCCGTATATGCTTTTTTTTGATATATTGTACTTTATGGTAGTGAGTGAAAATTCCGCGAAAAAAATTATTCCTGTCGCCGGCGGAAAAGGAGGGGTGGGAAAATCTATCCTGACGGTCAATTTGGGCCTGCACCTGGCACAGGCAGGCAAAAAAACGGTTCTCGTTGACCTTGATATGGGGGCGGCCAACCTTCATACCTGTCTGGGTATCAAGAACAACAGGCCCGGCATAGGCAATTTTGTTTCAGGCGGAGGCATGGGTTTTGCGGATATTGTCAGCGATACGGTATACTCCAACCTTTTTTTCGTTCCCGGAGATGTTCTTGTTCCCGGCATGGCGGATATTCCCGCCGGGCAAAAAAAAGCTCTCCTGGGCAGGATTGGGCGCCTTGAGGCGGATTACGTTTTTCTTGACCTGGGCGCGGGGAGCCACTTTTCCGTTATAGATTTTTTTCTGGTTTCAAACTCAGGTCTCCTCGTAACAACGCCGCAGGTTACGTCTCTCCTGAACACTTTCAGTTTTTTAAAAAACCTTGTCTTTCGTTTTCTCCAGGGGGCTCTTCCCGCAGTTCCAGTGCGCGATTACCTCAAACGGGCCGCAAAAGAAGTAAAGCCCAATTCCCGTTTTCGCATAGGAAAAATTCTAAAAGATATTGAGGCCATTGACGAGGCAAGCGGAAAGATGGCGCGGGCCTTTATAAAAATCTTAAGGCCGCACCTCGTTATTACAATGGTATCTTCCCCTGATGAGCTTGCGATGATTTACAACCTGCGCCGCCTCGTAAAAGAAAGCCTCGAAATCGACCTGGGATGCCTGGGCGTTGTGTTCGATGACCCCTCGGTGGACAGCGCCATGAAGGAACTTACGCCTCTTGCCCTGTATGCGCCCGGTAGTCTTGCGGCGCGGCAGCTCGCGCGGGCCGGGGAAAAAATCCTCCAGTCTCCGCGTTTTCCTGATATGCCTTTACACCGGAAGCTGTACAAAGATTCGTTTGAACTCGCGGCGATTGAGGCGGAAAACGATTTCGCGGGAAAGTA
>JAITGB010000239.1 GCA_031280945.1 Spirochaetales bacterium | reverse complement strand
GAGCGCTGCACAGTCCAGTTTTCCGTTGTGAGCCTGCCCAGGAATACCGTGTCATGGCTCACAAGGAGGAGGGCGCAGGCGGAAGCGGCGAGGGCTTCTTCCAGGATTTCAACGCTTGTAATGTCCATGTAGTTTGTGGGTTCGTCCATAACGATAAGAAAGAGGGGCCGCGTGAGGGCTTCGGCGATAAGGAGCTTTCGCAGCTCTCCGGGGCTTGCGGCTTGCGCCGCGTAGTCTCCAAAGTTTTGGGGATTTCCGCCCAGGCGGTAAAACGAGGAGAGGAGGGCGGCTTTCTGTGCCGCAGCGCGGGCTTCAAAGCGGGCAAGGAATTTTTCCAGCTCTCCGGCTCCGGGCTCCTGCGGGAGATAAAAATAGTCCTCTTTTTTTATCTCCGTGAGGATTTTTTTAACAAGGAGGGTTTTTCCCGCGCCGTTATTTCCCGTGAGGCCGATGCGCGAAGAAGGGGTAATAACAATTTCAGGAAAAACAAGGCGGTAATCGCCCGCGCGGATTTCACCTGCCGCGAGAGACAGAACAGTGTCCGCTTGAGACTTTGCGGACAAGAGGGTTACTCCCTCCTTGCGGAGAAGGGGTTTTTCGAGGTCTTCAAGTTTTTTCCGCGCGGCATCAAGGAGGGTGTTGGCCTTCTTTTTTTTCGCGGAAGCCGTGGCGTCCTTGCCCGTAAGCCGCGCAAGCTGGATTTTGGCTTTTTGGCTGTGGTCGCGGCGGGATACGCCCTTCATGGAGAGGCGCGCTTTGGAGCGGGAGACTTCCTCCGCCTGCGCCTGCGAAAACTTTTGGGTTTTCCTTAAACGGTCTTCCGCGCTCTGCCATTCGGCGAGGCGGGAGGCGCGTTCCTCTTCCCGCAGCGCGAGGGCCTTGAGCGCGCCTCCCGGATATATACGCGCCTCTCCTGGCGCGAGAAAGAGCGTTGCCTCGCACAGCCTGTCCATGAGTTCGCGGTCGTGGCTTACGAGAAGGCCGGTTCCCTCGTACTCCGCCAGGGCCCGGATAATACATTCGCGGCTTTGCGCGTCAAGGTGGTTTGTGGGCTCATCAAGGGCAAGGAGGGGCGGCCTCATGCACAGGGCCGCGGCAAGCTGGAGGCGTTTCTGCTCCCCGCCGCTTAAAGTCTCCCAGCGGAAGAGCCAGTCGTCCCCTATGCCGAGGAGGGCGAGGATTTTTCCGGCCCAGCCGTCAAGCGAGGCAAAGGCGTTTTCCCATGCCTCCGGCAGAATGACCGATTCCTGCGGACAGTAGACCGCCTCCGCCCGCGGCCTGATAACGCCGCCTTCGGGCGCGAGGATGCCGCAGATGAGTTTCAGGAGCGTTGTTTTTCCCCCGCCGTTGGGCCCGGTAATTGCCGTCCAGCCCCGCGAAAATGTGAGGCTAAGCCCCGCAAAAACCGGAACCGCGGCCTCCGGCCACGAGAACGAAATGGCGTCCAGCGTAAGAGGGGTTCTGTCCATGCGGTTTTTACTTCTCCAGTGTTTTCCAATGTAACCAAAAACGGAAGCGGCTTCAATCCCTCCAAATTGAGCCTTGGTGGTTGACATTGCAGGATTTTTTGTATATGTTGTAGGTATACTTCATTGATATAGGTGTACAAATGGCAAAATCGATACAGATTCGTATAGATGACAAAACAAAAATGGCTGCGGACGAGTTGTTTGCTTCCCTTGGTTTGGATTTATCTACCGCGATACGTATGTTTTTGGCTGCGGCTTTGCGGACAAACGGGCTTCCCTTTCCTGTAAGGCGCTCGCCGGATGCCGAAAGCCTTGACGCAATGGAAGATGTGCGCTTGAACAGAAATTTACACGGCCCGTATAAAACCGCACAGGAGGCTGTTGCCGCGCTGCTGGAAGAAGGCGATGCTTGAAATTAAATTTACCAACCAAATGAAGCGGGATTTCAGGCGGCAGGTAAAACGCGGCAAAAATCCTTCTTTGCTTGAAGGAGTTCTTGATTCTCTTGCCAAGCGAATTCCTCTTGCCGTGCGGTATAAAGACCATGAGCTTACCGGCGATTGGTCAGGATACCGTGAATGCCACATAGAAAATGATTGGCTTCTCATTTACACAATAAACGAAAAAGAATTAATTTTAG
The DNA here is from genome assembly GCA_031280945.1 of Spirochaetales bacterium. Taxonomy (GTDB): domain Bacteria; phylum Spirochaetota; class Spirochaetia; order DTKZ01; family DTKZ01; genus JAISAF01. The sequence goes on along the minus strand of JAITGB010000239.1, from coordinate 625 downwards.
TTGCGACACGTACCGGCTCCCACGCAGACTTTGGCTGGTAATTGCCTTCAGGCTGGGTTTACTCTCCCGCGATTTCCATGGCGCGTTCCCAGCGGCCTGTGAGTTTTTCAAATTCGGCGTTGAGGGTTTCGTTGGGGACTTTGAGTTCGGGGCGGGCGTTGTACCATTCAACGGAGCGGCGTACGCCTTCGGCGAAGTGGATTTCGGGTATAAAGCCGGGGACAAAGCGTTTTATTTTTGAGTTGTCGAAGATGAGGGTGTGGGCTTTGTCTCCCAAAAGTCCTACGCCCCGGTTGGGGAGAACTTTCATAATAAACTCAGAAGGGATGTGGAGGATTTTGGGTTTTGCTCCGAGGGCGGCTCCTGTCATGGCAAGAATGGCGTCCCAGGTGAGGGCTTCGCTGCTTGTGATGTGAAAGGCTTCGCCCAGGGCGGCGGGGTTTCCCAGAAGGCCGACGAGTCCTTTTGCGAAGTCGGATGCGTGCGTAACTGTCCACAGGGATTGTCCGTCTCCGGCTACGACGACGGGGAGTCCGTTTATAATGCGCCACGCGACGCCGAAGTCAACGGAGATAAACTGCGACAGGAGCCAGCCGTCGTCGTAGGTGTGGGAGGGCCGGATTAT
>JAITGB010000219.1 GCA_031280945.1 Spirochaetales bacterium | reverse complement strand
AAAAAACCGGGCTATCCGCTCCAAGTCCTCGAAAGCGCCGATGCGCTTTCTGCGGGCTTTCCGCTTCTATCCAGGCTGCATGGACGAGCAGCAATCCGTAAGGATTGCGACCAGTCCCTTGCGCGGGAATTCTCCCCTAAATTGAAGCATTGCCCATTGTTGATTTTCTCCCCCCAAACAGTTACAGTAATCTTATGGCTCCCAAAGCGATGTCATTCAAGGCAAATTCAGTCATCTACTTTCGGGGAGACGCGAGCGACAAAGTCTTTATCCTGAAAGCGGGAAAAGTCGCCCTCGATTCCTTTGATATTGAAACGGGCGAACCCCTGCGCGACCTCATCCAGACAGGAGAATTTTTCGGAGTAAAATCCGCCCTGGGCAAGTACCCCCGCGAAGAAGACGCGCGGGCCCTCGGGGAAACACACGTACTGTATTTTTCCGTACCTGAATTTGAAAAATACGTTTCGCAAAACATACGCCTTACAATGAAGATGATGCAGGTCTTCTCAAGCCAGCTGCGAAAACTGCACAAAAGAATAACGGGCCGCTTTGACGTCAAGGAAAAAACAGACCCCGAAGCAGGACTCTTTAGCGTGGGCCAGCACTACCTCAAAAAAGGCGATGCCTCCCACGCCCTGCACGTTTTTAAGCGCTACAGGGAATTATACCCCTCAGGCCGCTTCGCCGAGGAAGCCGCCGGCGCCGCTGAAAAAGTGGAAATGGGCTATTCTTCCCCCAACCTTGCGAAAAAGACGGACGCAAACGCATGAGCATCAACCTCGAAGCCCTGGAACGTTTTGCCGTAGACTTTGGGCGCGGGGAACTCATTTTTTCCGAATTTGAACCCGGCGATACTTTTTATCTTATTCAAACAGGCCGCGTGAAAATTTTCCGCATTATAGGCGACATAGAAAAAACCCTGGATGTTCTGCAGCCCGGAGAGATTTTCGGAGAAATGGCCATACTTGAAGAAGCCCCGCGCTCGGCAAACGCCCTGGCCCTTGACCCCGTAAAAGCCCTTGTCCTAAACCGCAAAAATTTTGAAGTCCTCATGGACGGCAACCCCCAAATCGCCCTGAAACTCCTCAAACTCCTCATAAAACGCATCTACGACCAGAGACGCCGCTTTATGATTCTCACGCTTGATAACCTTGACGCGCGGGTAGAAGATGTCTTTCTCATGCTCGCCGAATCAGAACCCGCGCCCTTCGGGGACGGACAGGAAAGGGAGTTCCACCTCACAATAAACGAAATAGCCGCCTGGGCGGGACTGCCGCCCGAATACTGCCGTAACGCGGTCAACCGCATGGTAACAAAACGCCGCGCGGAAGTTTTTCCCGACCGCATCGTTGTAAAAAATATCAACGAGCTTATGCGTATGGTCAATTCCCACAGGCGGGCCGCGGAGGCGTAAAGTATGGCGCAAAAAAAACACCGCGAAAAATGGAAAACGCAAAGACACTTTACCCGCTACAGGGAAATCATAGGCGCCCTCGTGCGGCACGGCTTCGGCGAATTTCTTGACAGGTCCCACCTCGCGGAATTCGGCCCCATAAAAAGAATCAGGCCCCAAAGCGGCCCCCCCAGCGCGCGGGAACATTCAAAATGGGTGCGCATCCGCCTCGTACTCGAAGAGCTTGGCGTTACCTATATCAAATTCGGCCAGACAATGAGTAACAGGCCGGATATTCTGCCCGATGAACTTATTACCGAGCTTGAAAAACTCCAGTGCGAAGTTCCGGCCCTCTCCTCCGGGGAGGCCGAAGAGATACTGCGCACGGAGCTGGGAAAACCCATTGAGGAGGTCTTCCGCTTTTTTAACAGCGAGCCCCTCGCCTCCGCATCAATTTCCCAGGTACACGCAGCGGAGCTTTTTTCAGGGGAGCGGGTTGTCATAAAAATTCAGCGGCCCGGCCTTGAAGAAATCATCACAACGGACATAGAAATTATGCATTTCTTCGCCTCCCTCTTTGAAAAACTTGTCCTCCGCGATGCGATTTCCGCCACAGCCGTTATTGAAGAGTTCGGCCAGTCCCTGCGCAGGGAAATTGATTTTGTTCAGGAAGCCGCCAACATCAGAAAGTTTTCCGCCCAGTTTCAGGGCGAAAAGGGACTGTACGTTCCCGCCGTGTATCAGGAGTACACCACAAAAAAAATTCTTGTTATGGAAAGGGTGGACGGCATACGCATTTGCGATATACGCAGCCTCCTCTCCGCGGGCGCGAACCCCCAGACCCTCGCGCGCAGGGGCGCCCTTGTTGTCGCCCGCCAAATCTTTGAGTACGGTTTTTTCCACGCCGACCCCCACCCGGGCAACCTCCTCGTCCTGGACAATGAACGCATCTGCTTCCTCGATTTTGGCATGATGGGCTTTCTCCTTCCCCGGCACAGGGAAATTCTCGTGTCGCTTATGATTGCCCTTATAGAAAAAAACGAGCGCCGCTTTACGCAGGAGCTTCTCGCTCTCTCTCTTCGCCGTCCGCCCGGAGGCTCCTCCGAAGCCCTTGAATACGAGATTTTTCAGATTATGGAGCTGTACGCGGACGCTTCTGTCGAATCGGTCAACCTCGGAGACCTCGTAACGCGGGTTCTGCGGCTGGTTATTTCCTCGCGTATTCAGATGCCGCCTGGGTTTTTTCTCCTCGCAAAAGCCCTTGTGATTATCGAGGGCGTTGCCCTGCGCCTTTCTCCTGATTTTCGCATGATAAACGAAGTTGAACCTGTCATCAGGGGCATCTTCCTGCGGAACTTAAAGCCGGAAAAACTCGTGCGGGAAATAGGCAGCCTGGGCTGGCAGACAGTAAAATTTGTACGCAGCCTTCCCCGCGACCTCTCGGAGGTTCTGCGCACAATTAAAGACGGACGCATAACCCTGCATATCGATTCCGCGGACCTCCATCCCATACTCCGCAAAACCGACCAGATTACAGCGCGCCTGTCCTCCTCCCTTGTTCTTGCATCCCTTGTAGTCGGCTCTTCAATTGTAATTAACGCCCGCATCCCGCCCCTGTGGAACAACCTCTCGCTCATCGGTCTTTCAGGCTTTTTGGGCGCGGGCTTTCTGGGTTTCGGCCTTCTTATCTCCCTCATTCGCAGCTCCCGTATGCGGGATAAGTAAACTTAATTATTTATCGCATTTATCGCGCAAGGGATAGAAGCGGAAATCCCGCAGAAAGCGCATCGGCGCTTTCGAGGAATTGGAGCGGATAGCCCGTTTTTTTCGGGCTTCTTGCCCGAAAATATGCGCCCAAATTCTTCCGTCAAAAAAATAGATGAGGAGGCTCTGCTGAGAGGGGCTGTTTTTTTTGGAAAAAGTGTGTATAAAAGGGGCAAGGGGGATGTATGTCGGGGACCGGTTGGATTGTTACGGCTTTTGCTTTGTACGCTCTTGTGATGGTCAGTATTGGAGCGCTTTTTTTTAACAAGACGGGCAGCCTTTCGGATTATTTTCTGGGAGGGAGGAAGCTCAACTCGTGGGTGGCGGCTTTATCGGCGCAGGCGAGCGATATGTCGGGCTGGCTTCTCATGGGGCTGCCGGGGGCGGTGTACTCGTTTGGGACGGGGCAGGTGTGGATTGCGGTGGGGCTCGCCATAGGGACAATGCTCAACTGGCTTTTCGTGGCGCGGCGTCTCAGGCGCTATACGATTACTTCAAAGAACGCGATTACGATTCCTGAGTTTTTTTCAAACCGTTTCCGCGATTCTTCGCATATTTTGCGGGTGGCGTCGGCGGTTTTTATTATTATTTTTTTTGCGGTGTATACGGCTTCGGGTTTTGTGGCCTGCGGAACGCTTTTCTCGCAGGTTTTCGAAATTGATTACCATATTGCCCTGATTATTGGGGTGCTTGTTATTCTCATTTATACTTTTCTGGGCGGTTTCTACGCTGTGTGCTGGACGGATTTTATTCAGGGTATGCTGATGCTGGTGGCGATTGTGATTGTGCCTGTTATCGCTCTTGCTGCTATTGGGGGGCCGGCGGCGCTTCCGCGCAATCTGCAGGCGGGTTTTAGAAACATTTTTGCGGACGGTTCGGGTAGTCCGCTCACCGGAGTTTCCATTATTTCCCAGCTTGCCTGGGGCCTGGGGTACTTTGGGATGCCTCATATCCTTGTGCGTTTTATGGCCATAAAGCGCGAGAGGGACGTAAACGGCGCGGCGGCGATTGCGGGCGTGTGGGTTTTTCTTTCTCTGGGTTTTTCGGTTGTTGTGGGGGCTGTGGGCGTTCTTTTTGTTCCTGACCTCGCGGACGCGGAAACTGTTTTTATTCAGATGATACACAAGATTTTTTTGCAGGAAGATGCCGTTGTGCCGTTTCCGCTTTTGGGAGGGCTGTTCCTCTGCGGGATTCTCGCGGCGATTATGTCAACGGCGGATTCCCAGCTTCTTGTTACCGCTTCGTCCATTACAGGGGATATTTACAAGGGGTCTATCAACAGAAAGGCTTCGGATAAGCACCTTGTGTGGTTCAGCAGGGGCGCTGTACTTTTTGTGGCGATTCTTGCGTATCTTATAGCTACGGACAGGGCTTCCAACATCATGGGACTAGTTTCCAACGCCTGGTCGGGGTTTGGGTCGGCTTTTGGGGCCCTGGTGCTTCTTTCGCTGTACTGGAAGCGGCTCAACCGTTTAGGCGCGGCGGCGGGCATTATTTCAGGCGGGCTTATGGTTATTGTGTGGGATTATATTCCTCTTGTCCAGATGCAGGACGGTTTGTGGTATAATCTGGGTACGAGAACGGGTTTGTACTCCCTTGTTCCCGGTTTTACCATTTCGTTTTTGTCTATAATCGTGGTGAGCCTTCTTACAAAGAAGCCCCGCAGGGACATTCTGGAAGAATTTGAAAGGGTTGTTTCTTGTGATGGGGAGGAAGAGGAAGCCGAAACCGAAACTGGTTCCGCGCACGGAGGCTCTCGATTTTAATTCTGGACGGCGCAACGGGTACGAATCTCCAAAACATGAACATTCCCGCAGAGGCGTGGCAGGGGAGGGAGGGCTGTAACGAGTGGCTTAACCTTGCCTTCCCTTCCGCCATCCAGGAGCTTCACGAGGCTTTTATCGCGGCGGGTTCCCAGGCCATTGAAACAAACTCCTTCGGCGCGAACCGCGTTACCCTTTCCGAATACGGCCTACAGGACAGGGCAGCGGAAATAAACCACGCGGCCGCGGCCAACGCTCTATCTGTAGCGCGAGGAAAAAATATTCTTGTCGCGGGCTCCATTGGGCCGGGAACAAAACTCCCCACTCTGGGGCATATCGAGCCAGAGGTTCTCATGTCCGCGGTGGAGGAGCAGGCGGAGGCCCTGCTTTCCGCAGGCGTTGATATGCTGATTCTGGAAACCTGCCAGGACCTTTTACAGGTAAAGCTGGGAGTTGCCGCCTGTTTTTCCGCCATGCGGAGGGTGACTGAGGTTCCGCTCTTGGTTTCCCTCACCCTTGAAAGTTCGGGCACAATGCTTGTGGGAAGCGACATCGCCGCAGCCTCGGCCATGCTTGAGCCTTTTCCCATTGCCTCCCTGGGGCTTAACTGCGCCACAGGCCCCGATGAAATGGAATCGCATATACGCTTTTTGCACGAAAACTGGGGGAGGCCCGTTTCCTGTATGCCGAATCAGGGCCTGCCGGAAATCCAAAACGGAAAAACCGTTTATCCTTTAAGCCCCTCTCTTTTTGCCAAAAAAATGCTCGGCTTTGCGAAAAAGTATTCTCTTGCCTACGCGGGAGGCTGCTGCGGCACAACCCCGGCCCACATCAAGGCCATGCGGGACGCCTTTGCCGGGGAGGGCCTCCTGTGAGTTCCCGGCTTGCGAGCCTCTTTACCGCCGTTGACGTAGGAGATGCGGAAAGCTCAGGGCAGGAAGCCGGAGGCAGGGGAGGACAGCTTCTCCTCATAGGGGAAAGGGCCAACGCCACGGGGTCAAAAAAATTCCGCGAAATGCTTCTTGCCAATGATTTCGACGGTATGCTCCGCGTCCTAAAGTCCCAGGAAGCCGCGCACGTCCTTGACCTGTCCGTTGCCTACGCGGGCCGGGACGAACTGTCCGATATGCAAAAAATTGTGAGCCTCGCCGCCCCCGTTGTAAAGCAGCCCCTTATGATTGATTCCACGAATCCCGCCGTTATAGAAGCCGCCCTCATGCGCTGTCCCGGGCGGCCCATTGTCAATTCCGTGAATCTGGAAGACGGCGGAAAAACCCTCAGCCGCGTAGCTGTCCTTGCGAAAACCTGGGGAGCCATGCTCGTAGCCCTTACGATAGACGAAAAAGGCATGGCCCTCACCGCGGAACGTAAAGTGGAAACAGCCCTGCGCCTGCGGGACACCCTGCGCGAATACGGCCTCAGGGACGAAGACATTTTCTTCGACTGCCTCACCTTTACCATAGGCTCAGGAGACGAAAGCCTTTTCAGCGCCGCGAAGGAAACCCTCGACGCAATACGGGAAATCACACGCCGTATGCCCAAATGCCACACCCTCCTCGGCCTCAGTAACGTTTCCTTCGGCCTCAAACCCGCCTGCCGCCGCCTCGTCAATTCTGTTTTTTTGAACGAAGCCCTTGGAGCCGGCCTCACCGCAGCCATTGTGGACGCCTCCGGCATACGCGCCCTTCAGGGCATTGACGAAACAGAAAAAGAACTCGCCCTCAGCCTCATCTACAACCGCAGGGAAGGCGTCCGCGACCCCCTTGCGGACATTATCCGGCATTTTGAAGCCCCCGCCGGCGCCAGCCCCGGCGAAAACTCATCAGGAGACGCCTCCAGCGGCAAAGCCGGAAACAAGCCCGGACTTATCAACCCCCCCGAAAAAATCCTCGCCGAAAAAATCATGAAAGGAAACAGGGACGGCCTTGAAGACATTCTCGCCGCCCTGCGTGAACGCTACCCCCCAGCTAGCATCATTAACACCCTGCTCGTTCCCGTTATGCGGCGGGTGGGAGAACTTTTCGGCTCAGGCGAAATGCTCCTCCCCTTTGTCCTCCAGGCAGCCGAAACCATGCGCGAAGCCGTAAGCCTCCTTGAACCCCACCTCCCCAAAACCGCACACGAAGAGCGCCTCAAAATCCTCCTCGCCACAGTACAGGGAGACGTCCACGACATAGGAAAAAACCTCGTCGACATAATCCTCAGCAACAACGGCTGTAAAGTCTATAACATAGGCATCAAACAGAGCGCCGAAAACATCATAGCAAAAGCAAAAGAATACAAAGTTGACGCAATTGGCCTGAGCGGACTCCTCGTTAAATCCGCCCTGCTGATGAAAGAAAGCCTCCCGCAGTACGCCGAAGCCGGCCTCACCATTCCCATCCTTTTGGGCGGAGCCGCCCTCACACGGCGCTTTGTCGCCGAAGAATGCGCCCCCCGCTATCCCGGACCAGTCGTGTACTGCAAAGACCCCTTTGAAGCCCTCTCAAGCCTCGAAGCCCACTCACGGGGAGCCCTGCGCTCCACGCTCCCGCCGCCCGCATCCGGCGGCGGACAGGAAAAAACAGACCCAGCCGAACGCGAAGAGCGGCCCGGCCCTGCGCCGCGCCTCACCCCCCCCTTTACCGGCCCGCGCCTCGCCCCCTCTTTAAGTTTTGAAGAAACAGCCGCCGCCATAAACAAGGAAATGCTCTTTCGCGGACGCTGGGGCTTTCGCAGAAACACCCTCTCCCCCCAGGAGTACCAAAGACTCATTCACGACACAGTAGAACCCCTCTACAGCCGCCTCCTCCAGACCATAGCAGGCCACGCCCACCCCCAGGCAGCCTACGGATATTTTTACGCCCAGGTTCAGGACGACAGCCTCCGCGTTACATCCGGCGGCAAAAATTTCACCTTCGATTTCCCCCGGCGCAGCCCCCCCGCGGGCCTCTGTATCACGGATTTCTTCCAGCCCGAAACCGGCCCCGCGATTCTCCCGCTTTTCGCCGTAACCCTCGGCGAAGAAACCGCCAGCCTCGTACAAAAAACCTTCACAGCCGGCACGTACCAGGATTACCTCTTTCTCCACGGCCTCGCCGCCGAACTCACGGACGCCCTCGCCCAAATTATTCACCAGCGCATCGCAGCCGAACTCGGCGGAGCCTGCCCCGGCGTACGCTACGGCTTCGGGTATCCCGCCTGCCCCAATCT
>JAITGB010000177.1 GCA_031280945.1 Spirochaetales bacterium | reverse complement strand
CAAAAAACCGGGCTATCCGCTCCAATTCCTCAAAAAGCCTTCGGCTTTTCTGCGGGATTTCCGCTTCTATCCCTTGCGCCCCAGGGGCGTTTCCGCGCCGCGTCGCGGCGCGGGCCGGGAAAACGCCGCCCACGCACCGCGCGGGCGCAAAACCAGGGGATAGAAGCGGAAATGCAGCCCCTGGGCCGCGCAAGGGATAGAAGCGGAAAGCCCGCAGAAAGCGCATCGGCGCTTTCGAGGACTTGGAGCGGATAGCCCGGCTTTGCGTTTTTTTGCCTCCGGCAAAAAAACGCGGAGGTGCGCCCAAATTTCCTTGAAATTTTTTCCTCTTGTATGAACCCCCAAACAGTGGTAGTATTGTTGGTTACGGGAGTGCTTAAGAAGAGTGAATCATTTGTTTATCCTGAATCCGCGTTCTTTCAGGGAGCGGAAGCACATGGACCTCTTTATTTCCTCAGTGTATGACTATTTTAAGCATGAAAGTCCGCAGAGCTACGCCGTAGAGGTTTCCCATTTTCCCCGGGACGCGGGGGGAATTATCCGCGATTTTGCGGCTTCGTGGCCGGAGTCGGAGGCCATGAGGGTCTACGCTGTGGGCGGGGACGGGATTCTTTTCGATTGCCTGAACGGTATTTTCGGGCTTCCCAACGCGGAGCTTGCGGCTATGCCCTACGGCCGTACGAATAACTTTGTGCGGGGTTTGGGCAAACGGAATATGCATTTCTTTCGGAATCTTTCCCTGCAGGCGGCCTCTCCGACGATTCCTCTGGACGTTATGCACTGCGGGGGGATATACGCCCTCAATTTCTGTACCGTGGGTACGGAATCCGATGCGCTCAGGCGGACTATGGCCATGCGTGAGTTTTTTGAAAACGGAGGCTTTCTTTCCCGCTGGCTGGGGAGGGTTTTTTATATCAATCTTTATTATCTTGCGGCTCTTTTTGCCTGCTCCAAGAGGTCGAATCTGCGCCGTTTCTATAGGGTGGATATTGACGGTGAGAATTTTTCAGGCTGCTACAGGGGTATCAATATTTCCAATACGTCCTACTACGGAGGGGACGGGCATCCTGTTCACGTTAAGCCCTCTGTGCGGCCCGATGATGGGGTTCTTGATGCGGTTTTATGTTCCTGCGGCACTACTTTGCGTACCCTGAGCCGTATTCCGGCTTATCTGAAGAGCCGCTACGAAAAATATCCTCAGGATTTTAGCGTACACAAGGCGCGCAAAATTACCATCAGCTCCGATTCTGCCATGCTTGTCAACTTTGATGATGTTGTGTATTTCGATAAGACTCTTACGGTGGAGGTTCTGCCGAGGGCTATTCGTTTTGTGGATGTGCGCTCTTATGGCCTGGGGGGGGACGGCGGATGATACGGTGGGACCATCTGGAATCCGGCAAGCTCGCTTTTTACGCTTCGCTCTTCTGCGTTGTGTGTTTTGCGGCTATCAGGATTCCTGAAATCTCTGGCATGGGAGATGCGGGGGCTCTGCGTCTTTCGGTTTGCGCCCACCTTTTCGCTTTTGCTTCGGTTATTGTTATCCACCGTCTGCGCCGTTTTCTGCGTGAATCTTTTGTTATTCCCCTGACCCTTTTTCTTGTCTATGTCATATCTTCCTCTTTCATGGGCGGTTTTACGTATTATTTTTCTGTATATTTGGGGGTCTCCTCGCTCTGCGCCCTGTTCTGCGATTATGTGAGGCTGCGTCATTTTATTTTTGCCTCAAACGCTGTTACTTTTTTTCTTTTTATGCGGGGGTTTCCTCTTGTGTACACGCCGGAGGGTTCGGCTTCCGTTCAGATTGCGCTTAATTGGTTCGTTTCTTTTTTGGGTTCTTTCTGTATTTATATTGTTGTTGCCTTTGCAATGGACAAAAATACTGTGGCCCGGAAGGCTCTTGTAACGTTTTCCAGCATTTTGAACGCGACGCCCAACAGGTTTGTTCTTCTGGACCGTTTGAACAGGGTAACGTATTTGAGCCGCGCTTTTACGTCTATGCTCCACCTGGAGAGCCACAGAATGGCTATAGGCCGTCCCTTTTTTGATTTGTTCCGCGAAGAGAGCCCGCGCTCTCTTTTCTACGGCATTTTGAAAAAAAACGAGACCTACGAGGGGACGCACGAGGTTAAAGTTGAGGGTTCGCTGTACTATTTCAGCATACTTGTCAACCGTTTGCCCAAAAGCGGGGGCAGGCTTGTAGATATTATTGATATTACCCAGCTTATGCGGGCCAAGTTTGAGGCGGAGGAGGCTTCGCGTACCAAGAGCGCTTTTCTTGCGACCATGAGCCACGAAATCCGTACGCCCTTAAACGCGATTATTGGTCTTTCTGAAATAGAGATTCAAAAGAAATTGCCGGAGGATACGCACGATGACCTCGAAAAAATTTATAATTCGGGGGCAAGCCTTCTGGCAATCATTAACGATATACTTGATATTTCCAAGATAGAGGCGGGCAGTTTTGAACTTGTGCCCTCGGCCTACGATGTGCCGAGTATGGTGAACGATACTATCCATCTGAATCTGGTACGCATAGGCTCAAAGCGTGTTATTTTCAAGTTATATATTGACGATAAGATTCCCGTAAAACTTTTTGGAGACGAGCTGCGCGTCAAGCAGATTCTGAACAATCTTCTTTCCAACGCTTTTAAGTATACGGAAGAGGGGAGCGTTATTTTTTCGATTTCATGGGAGAGGCGGGAGGAGACGGCCTGGCTCACTTTTTCGGTCAGCGATACGGGGCGGGGCATTCGGGAGGAGGATATAGGAAGGCTCTTTTCCGAATACCTCCAGCTTGACCTGCACGCGAACCGCCACATAGAGGGTACGGGACTGGGGCTTTCCATCGCGAAGAATTTGGTTGACCTTATGGGCGGCGAAATAGGGGTAACCAGTGAGTACGGCAATGGCAGCGTTTTTACGGTTAGTATTCCGCAAAAAATTGTGGACGAGTCGCCCATTGGCGAGGTTACCGCGAAGAACCTCATGCTTTTTCATTTTACGGAAAACCGCAGGACGCGGGGGCGGCTTATCCGTACCTATATGCCCTACGGAAAGGTTCTTGTGGTGGACGATGTGGAGACAAATCTGGATGTCGCGCGGGGGCTCCTTCTGCCCTACGGCCTGTCCATAGACTGCGCTTCAAGCGGCAGGGAGGCTATTGAACGCATACGCGAGGCGGAGAAGCAGCCTTCTTCTTCCCGCTACGACCTTATTCTTATGGACCACATGATGCCCCAGATGGACGGCGTTGAGGCTGTGCGTATTATCCGCACAGAGCTTGCGTCCGAGTACGCCCGGAGCGTTCCCATAATTGCGCTCACGGCAAACGCTCTGGCGGGAAACGAGGAAATGTTTCTCTCATGCGGCTTTAACGCTTTTATTTCAAAGCCGGTTGACATCATGCAGCTCGATATTGCCCTCAACACCTGGATACGGAACAGGCAGAGCGAGGAAACCCTTATCCGGGCGGAGATGGAAAAAGTCTCGTACGGAAAGGAGAAATCCGTTGCGGTTGGGGAGGGGATTCTGGACAGGTTTTCTGTAAAGGGAGTAGACCTTATTCAGGGCAGGCAGAGGTACTCAAACGAGGCCGCGTATATAGATATACTGCGTTCCTACAGGCGGCACACTCCGGCCCTTCTTGATGAGCTTCGCTCTTTTTCGCCGGAAACCCTTTCCCTATACGCTGTGGGCATTCATGGGCTTAAAGGTTCAAGTTACGGCATCTGCGCGGCCGGGATTGGCAAAATGGCCGAAGAGCTGGAGGCTGCGGCCAGGGCCGGGGATTTTGAAAAAATTAAAGAGGGCAGCGAGGTATTTTTTCAAAGTGTTGAGAGTCTTCTTCACGGTCTTGATGAGCTTTTCAGCAAGATGGAGAGTACGCGGGAAGAAAAAATAGCGGCGCCGCGGCCGGACCTGGCGCTTCTGGAAAGGCTTTTGGACGCGGCAAAGCGCTACAAAACGGCGCAGATGGAAGAATGTATTTCGGCCCTTGAGGCATTTAGTTATGAGCGCGGGGGAGAACTCGTAAAATGGCTTCGTGTTCAAATGGATAATCTTGAATACGACGCCATACAGAAGCGTCTTGAAAACGGGGAGAACGAGGAATGAGAAGCATTCTGATTGTGGACGACAATCTTGTAAGTCTTAAGCAGATAAGCGCGCAGCTTGCCGAGCATTATGAGGTCTCGCTTGCCAAGTCGGGCGAGCTGGGGCTGCAAATCTGCGCCCAGGAGAAGCCCGACCTTATTCTGCTGGATGTGGAGATGCCCGAAATGGACGGCTTTCAGACTCTGGCCCGTTTGAAGGATGACGCTCTTCTGAAAACAATTCCCGTGATTTTTTTGACGGGCAACCATGACCCGGCGGTACAGGTGCGGGCCCTCCAGTCGGGAGCTATGGACTTTATTACGAAGCCCGCCAACACGGATATTCTGCGGCACAGGATTGAACTGCACCTTGAGTTTTCCGCCTATCAGAATCAACTCGAAAACATCGTAAAAGAACTTGAAGACAATATAGGGGTTTCTTTCGCGGAACTCATTGAGTGCAAGGACCGCAATGTCGCCGGACATGTCCTGCGGACGGGAAACTGCGCGGCTCTCCTCGCGGAAGAGCTTATGGCGGCGGGAACATTCGCAGACCAGATTACGCCGGCTGATATTGATATGCTCAGGAGGGCCGCGCCCTTTCACGATATAGGAAAAATCGGCGTAAGCGATACCATTCTTTTGAAAAACATGCGGCTTACAGAGGAAGAATACGCCAGCGTAAAAAAGCATACGCTCATAGGGGCAAGTGTCCTGAAAATGATTTACAAGCGTACGCCCAACCAGAAATACCTGGAGATTGCCATACAAATCGCCGAAGGCCACCACGAAAATTTTGATGGTTCGGGCTATCCCCACGGGCTCAAGGGGGATGAAATCCCGCTCTCCTGCCGCATTATGGCGGTTGCCAACGTGTACGATGCCTGCGTTACCGACCGTATCTACCGCGAGGGTTTGAGCCACGAGGAGACCTGCCGCATTATTCACGACGGCGCGGGCGCTCAGTTTGACCCGCGAATAATCGCTGTTTTTGACAGTATACGAGAAAAGTTTTTACTTTTGCACATGAAGTCTCAATTTCAGGCCGAAATTGATATGGAGTTCTTGCGATGAAACAGATTTTGATAGTTGACGACAATATATCAATCCTCAAGCAGATTTCCGCGTATCTTACGGGCGATTACGAGGTATCTCTTGCAAAGTCGGGCCTCCTCGCCCTGCAAATCTGTATGAAGGAAAGGCCGGATTTGATTCTGCTCGATATTGAAATGCCGGAGATGAACGGTTTTGAAACCATACGCAGGCTCAAACAGAATCCCTACTTTAACAGGATTCCCGTTATTTTTCTTACGGCAAATCAGGACGTGGAAACCGAAGTGAGGGGCCTTCAGTCGGGGGCAAGGGATTTTATCACCAAGCCCGTGGAGAAGAGCATACTCATACACAGAATAGAGCTGCACCTGAGGTTATCCTCCTATCAGGCGGAAACGGAATCCAAGGTCATGAATATGTCGGACAGCATAGCGACCGCCTTTGCGGAGCTGATTGAATGCCGGGATGAGAACACGGGCGGCCATGTTGTGCGTACTTCGCGTTACGTAGACCTTCTGGGGCGGGAACTTATCAGAACAGGAGCCTTTTCGGAGGAACTCACCCTTGACGCTCTTACAACCTTTGTGCGGGCCGCCCCCCTCCACGACATAGGAAAAGTCGCGATAAGCGACAAAATTCTCCTCAAACCGGGCCGTCTGGAGGAGAATGAGTTCAGGGAAATGAAAAGGCACGCCGCGATAGGGGCGCAGATTCTCGAAAGGATGTACGAGCGTACGCCTACCCAGAACTATCTGAGCTATGCGGCCCTTATTGCGGCTTCCCACCACGAGAGATGGGACGGCAAAGGCTATCCTTCCGGTCTCGCGCAGGGCGAGATTCCCCTGTGCGGGCGCATTATGGCTGTTGCCGATGTGTACGATGCGCTCATAGACAACAGGGTGTATCGCAAAGGCATGAACCCCGAAGAAGCCCGAAAAATAATTCTGGAAGGAAAAGGCGCTCACTTTGACCCCCAGGTCGTGGATGCTTTTTCCGCCGTATGTGAGGAACTTACCGCGCTGAAAGACAGCGCGCCGGAGGCAGTATGATAAAAATGATTGCGGCGTATACCCGCGAGCTTGACGACCCGGAAAAAGCCACGGAGGAGATTCTGCGGCAGTTCGACCCGCAAAAAGACCTCCTTGCCCATTCCGCAGGGCTCCTTTTCTGCTACTCCGAGTTTCTGGAGCTTGGCGTTGTGGATAGTCTCTGTAAAAAGCTCCCCTTTAGCGTTGCGGGCTGTACCTCGCAGTGCTTTGCGGTGCCCGGGGTTTCGGACGAGATTATGTTGACCCTCCTCGTTTTAACGAGCGATGATGTGGAATTCGCCGCGGGAGTTTCCGGCCCTCTGACGCATGACATGGACAGGCAGATAAGCAGCCTTTATAAAGAGCTGTCCGCCTCCCTTTCCGGCCCGCCTGTTTTGGCTTTTACGATGCTGCCGCTCAACATGAACTATGGCGGGGACACTGTATTTTTGACTCTTGAACGGGCCGCGGGAGGAAGCCTGCCCTTTTTTGGAACATGCGCCCTTGACGCGGATACAAAAATCCGTAACCCCATGACAATTTTTAACGGCGCTGCCTATAACGACAACATCGCGCTTCTTCTTCTTTCCGGTAATGTTACCCCCCATTTCTTCTCCGCTTCCCTGCCCGAAAAAACGAGCTTTGCCCTTGACGCGATTGTAACACGAGCGGATGGCAACAAAATTCTCACCATAAATAATTTGCCCGCCGGAAACTTTATGGAAAAACTCGGCATTTCCCGTTTGGAACCGCGCACTACGCTCTTTGCCATACCCATTTTTGCAGACTACCACACAGGCGAGCCCCCCGACCTGCTTGTAATCCGCGACATAGGCGAAGACGGCTCGGTTATTTGTACGACAAACGTTGCCGCGGGATGCACTCTGAATGTCGGCTCTTTAACAGCCGATTTCGTTCTTGCCAGTGCAAAAGAACTTGTCTGCCAGATAAAGAACTCAAACGCCGTCTCATCGGGCGTGCTCTTGTTTTCCTGCCTGAATCGCAACATTGCTATGGCCGACCCTACAGCCGAGCTTGAAGCTGTGCAGAAAGAATTTGAAAACTTCCCTTTTCCCTGGCTTTTTATGTATGCAACAGGGGAAATTTGCCCGCTCCACACTGAAGCGAACACACTACGGAACCATTTTAATCAATACGCGCTTATAGCGTGCGCTCTGTGAGGTAAGGGGCTGCGAATGCAGAAGAGTACCTACGAAGATAATTCCCCCGAATCAAGAGCAGCCTTTCTGGAAGCGGAAATACGGCGGATTCAGGCGGAGAATTACTCGATAAAACGCAAATACATGACCGCCCAGGTAACTATAGAGCGCATCAAAAGCTATAACACCTCCCGCGACAAGGTATTTGATATTATCATCGCGGAAAAATCCCGGCAGGAAAAATATTTCCGCCTGCTTCTGGAAAACGTCCAGGATAAAATTCTCCTTTTGGACAGGCAAATGCGTTTTGTGTACTGCTCGGAAGTATTTCTGCGCCGTGCGGGAATCGCAAACTTCGGCGTTATCAACGAAATGAAGTTTGACGAAGTATTTGCGCAGTACATAAAGGATGAATCTTCGGGGAACCTCCTCGCCGCGCTCAAAGAAGCGGTAACCGGCAAAGAAGTCGGCGTTGTGGAAAGCATACTCGACATAGGGCATACGGACGCTTCCCGCTACTACACGATTTTTATAACGCCCATGATTAACGAAGAAGACGAATGCGAAGGCGCAATCGTCCTCTTTCACGATATGACCGATATCTTAAGGTCAAAAGAGCAGGCGGAACTTGCAAGCAAGGCAAAGTCAACATTTCTCGCGCAGACAAGCCACGAAATAAGAACGCCCATGAACGCCGTAATCGGAATGTCCGAACTGGCTCTCAGGGCGGACACCCTGCCCAAGGCCCTCGAATACGTTGAAGGCATCAAGCAGGCAGGGCTTAACCTCCTTTCAATTATCAACGATATTCTTGATATATCCAAAATAGAAGCAGGTACGCTCGAAGTAAAGCCCGCCCCCTATATGCTCGCCTCGCTGCTGCATGATGTTATTAACGTTATACGCATCCGCGTAGCGGAAAAACCCATTATCTTTATCGCCACGGTGGACGCATCCATTCCCAATAACCTTGTAGGCGACGTAACGCGCATGAGACAAATTCTTCTTAATCTGCTGTCCAATGCGGTAAAGTACACGGCCAGAGGACACATACGCTTTACGGTAAAAAAACAAAGCTCTTCGGCGGAAAACAGCGAAATTATACTCCTCTTTGAAATAGCCGATACAGGAGTCGGCATACGGCAGAAGGACATGGCGGGGCTTTTTACAAGTTTTACGCGCCTTGACATGAAGAAAAACCACGGCGTCGAAGGAACGGGACTGGGCCTCGCCATAAGCCGCAGCCTGTGCCGCGCAATGGGAGGGGACATAACGCTATCAAGTGAATACGGCGCGGGCTCGGTTTTTACAGCCGCCATTCCCCAGGGGTTCAGAAATCAGGAGCCCCTCGCCGAAGTGGAAAACCCCGAAGAAAAATCCGTCCTCCTCTTTGATGAAAAACCGCTGTACGCCTCTTCCGTACTGAGCACCCTGCAAAACCTCTGCGTTCCGGCAGAACTCGCCTCAGGACAGGAGGATTTTTTCCGCCTCCTTGAGGAAGGACGGTTTGCCTTTGCCTTTACCACCGCCGCGTCCATGGGAAAAGCGCGGGAAATACTCAAAGCAAAAAAAATCGCAACACAGCTCATTCTCCTCGCCAATTCAGGCGAAATAGCAAGCGTTCAAAACACCTCCCTCATCGTCATGCCCGCCTACGCCGTGTCCGTGGCCAACATACTCAACAACAGGCTTGCCGTGGAACACCGCAAAAGGCAGGGAGGAAAATTCATAGCCCCTGATGCGAAAATTCTCGTTGTAGACGACATCTCCACAAACCTCGTTGTTACGGCGGGGCTTCTCGCCATTTACCGCTCCCAGGTGGACACCTGCACAAACGGCGAAGACGCCATAACCTTTATCCAGCAAAAACAGTACGACCTTGTTTTTATGGACCACATGATGCCAGGCATGGACGGCATAGAATGTACACGGCACATACGTGAACTTGAAGGGGCAGAGTATTCGAAGCTCCCCATCGTCGCCCTGACAGCCAACGCGATTACGGGAATGCGCGAGATGTTTCTTGAATGCGGATTTAACGATTATCTCACCAAGCCCATTGAAATAGGCAAACTGAACGAAATCATGGAAACATGGCTTCCCCAGGAAAAACGTCTCGTGCAGGAAGTCGAAGAAACCGAAGAGACAAGCTCCTTCCTCGCCGGTGTAAAACTTGAAGGGCTTGACATCGCCGCGGGCAGGGAGCGCTACGGCGAGGAAACCTACATAGACGTACTTCGCTCCTACAGCGTCCACACGCCGCCGCATCTTGAAAAACTCACCGCATCCAACCTTAAAGCGCCCACAGAGGCCGAACTCAAGGGGTACACCATAACCGTCCACGGCATAAAGGGCGCGACCTACGGAATCTGCGCCTCAGGACTCGCAAAACAGGCCGAAGAGCTGGAACGCGCGGCGCGTATAGGCGACATCACAGCACTCCGCGAAAGAACAGCCCCGTTTATAAAACGCATCCGCTGCCTCATTGAAAAAATCGGAGGCGTACTTGAACACATCTCGCTTAATTCAGAAACGAAGCCCCGGCAGGAAAAGCCCGACCCCGCTCTCCTTCGCCGCCTTCTCGAAGCCGCCCGCCGGTACAAGGCGAACCAGATGGAAGAAATCATCACCGAACTCGAAAAGAGCGACTACGAGAATGATTCCGGCCTCGTAAGCTGGCTCCGCGAACAAATGGACAATCTGGAATACGGAGCCGTCTGTAAACGCCTCGAAAGCGAAATCTGAAATTTTTACGGTAGCTAAAATATATGGGCGCATTTTTTGCCCAGAGGGCAAAAAACCGGGCTTTGCGGGGCTTCGGTCCCGCCCGCAGGGCGGGACTGCTTCGCACCCCTCCAATCCCTTGCGCGCCCACGGCCCGCTGAAAAACCTTTAGCCCGCTCGATGAAAAATGGAAGATTTTACGGGATACGTCCCCGTGTCCTTCCGCAGGGGGGGGGCTTGCCTCAGAACCCCCCCGCGTACGGGAAACCGCTGTTTTCCGGTTACTTCTTGACTTCCGTGGTCTTGAGCAGTTTAAAAACGCCGTCCGTCTCGTCGGGGTCGGTGTACTGGTATATTTTGAGGAGCCGCGCCCTCATGCCCGTGTCGGTGATGTCGGCAACGGGAACGGTAAAGATAACACCGCCGGCATAATCCTTATTGTTATAGACTTGCCAGCCGGGGTTCCAAGTGAGCTTGTACCGCTCAAACGTATCGTTGTTAATATTGTTAAGCTGGTAAATATACCGGTTCCCGTAGTTGCCGGAGGAAAACCTATTGATTATTGCGGGAGGCTCCGGGGTGGTAGCAATAACCTTGCCATTGCCATTTATCAGTTCCACCTTGAACAGATAGAACGTACAAAACTTCACTGATATACCAAGCGCTTTCATTGCCCGGAACGCCGCGTCATTGAT
>JAITGB010000143.1 GCA_031280945.1 Spirochaetales bacterium | reverse complement strand
CTCGCCGCCGAACTCACGGACGCCCTCGCCCAAATTATTCACCAGCGCATCGCAGCCGAACTCGGCGGAGCCTGCCCCGGCGTACGCTACGGCTTCGGGTATCCCGCCTGCCCCAATCTCGAACTGAACGCCCCCCTCCTCGAACTCCTCCGCGCCGAAGACATCGGCCTCACAGTAAGCGAAAGCTATATGCTCGTACCCGAGTATTCGACCACCGGACTCCTCGCGTATCACCCCGCAGCGAGGTACTTCAGCGTATGAAAATGTTTTGGGAAGAAAAGAATTTGGGCGCAACCCCGCGCTTTTTTTGCCGGAGGCAAAAAAAGCGCGGGGTCGGGCTTTGCGGGGCTTCGGCCCCGGCGCTGCTGCGCCGTGGCACCGTTGGTCCCCTCCACGCCCTTGCGCGCCCAGGGCCAGCCTGCCGGGGCTGCGCCCCGGCAGGCCCGCGCCGTACGGCGCGGCCACATATCCCCGCCGCGCTCCGCGCGGCGGGCAGAAAACCACCTTGCATACACAAATATTTTAGATAAATGAGGAAAAAAATGCAGCCATTTCTTGAAAGAATACAAAAAGAAGTCCTGGTTTTTGACGGAGCAATGGGAACCATGCTCTACAGCAGAGGAATGTTTATCAACGCCTCCTACGATAACCTCAATTTGACAAACCCCGAAATTGTTCAGGCCATTCACGAAGAGTACGCCGATGCAGGCGTTGATGTACTAGAAACAAACACATTCGGCGCGAACGAAGTGAAGCTATCCGGCTACGGACTCACCGGCAAAGTAAAAGAAATAAATGCGGCAGCCGTATCTCTCGTGCGGGCAGCTCTTAAAGCCAAAGGCAGGGAAGACTCCGTTTACATAGCAGGCTCCGCAGGCCCCATTATCGCGCCGGGCCAGATTTGGCAGAACCGTTTTGCGGACTGTGCCGCACAAGCCTACAGGGAACAGGCCCAGGCTCTTGCCGAAAGCGGAGTGCACCTTATTATTCTTGAAACCTTTGTTCATGTAGAAGAGCTTCTCCTCGCCGCGGAAGCGGTAAAATCCGTGTGCAGCCTTCCCGTTGCCGGCTCGCTTGTACCCCTTGAAGCCCAGGATGAGAATTCCCTCTGGGCCATGCTCGCCAAAATGGAAAGAATTTCAGCCTCACCCCATATTGATGTCGCCGGAATTAACTGCGGCCTGGGGCCCGCCGCGGCTTTAGAAGTTATCGAAAAAGTGCGCCCCCATGTAGAAAAACCCTTTCTCGTTATGCCCAACGCCGGAACTCCGCGTCAGGTTGACGGCAGAACAATGTACATGAACAGCCCCGAATACTTTACAAATTACGCAAAACTCTGCTGTAGAGCCGGAGCAAACGCTATAGGAGGCTGCTGCGGCACAACGCCGCGGCAGCTTAGCGAAGTTGTGCGGGGCCTCAAAGTAGAAAAAGCCATAAGCCGGGGAAGCGGAGTTTTTGCCTCACAAACCACCGCGAGAGAAGCTCGTGCGCTTGCCGCCGTTCCCCTGGCGCAAAAATCGCGCCTCGGAGCGAAACTCGCGGAAGGAAAACTTGTCTCTACGGTAGAAATTGTTCCCCCGCGCGGCCTTGTTCTTGCTCCCGTTGTGGAAAAAGCGAAATTATGCAGGCAAAACGGCGTTGACGCGGTGAATTTGCCGGACGGACCGCGCGCAAGCTCACGCCTCTCGCCTTTAATTACCGCCCTTGAAATCGAAAGAGAAGCGGGAATAGAAACAATCCTGCATTACTGCTGCCGCGACCGCAACCTTATCAGTATGCAGAGCGA
Organism: Spirochaetales bacterium; assembly: GCA_031280945.1. Taxonomy (GTDB): domain Bacteria; phylum Spirochaetota; class Spirochaetia; order DTKZ01; family DTKZ01; genus JAISAF01. The sequence continues at coordinate 6,152 of JAITGB010000143.1, read as the reverse complement.
TATTATGGGCGCGTATGCCGCGGGACTGCGCAATATTCTTGCGATTACAGGAGACCCGCCAAAATTGGGAGAATATCCTGACGCGACAGGCGTTTTTGATGTTGATTCAGTCGGACTTACGGAAATGGTACGTTCCCTTAATCACGGCCTTGACCTTGCGGGCAATGTTTTACCCCAGCAGACGGCAATGCTTGTAGGAGTCGGACTTAATCCCTGTTCGCAGTCGCCGGAATATGAGCTTGCGCATTACGGCGATAAAGTAAAAGCAGGAGCGGAATTCGTTATAACCCAGCCTGTTTTTGACCCTGATGCTCTTATAAAATTTCTTGACGCGGCGGAATCTCAATGGGGAAAACTCCCTGTAATTGTCGGGGTTTGGCCCCTTGCGAGCTATAAAAACGCGGAATTTATGCAAAATGAAGTACCCGGAGTTGAAATTCCCGAAGACATTATGAAGCGCATGGAAAATACGAAGCACAGTAAGGAGGAAGGAGCGGCTATGGGTGTAAAAATCGCCCGCGAAATGCTGCGCCGCCTCAAAGACCGCGCAGCAGGTTTTCAAATAAGCGCTCCCTTTGGCCGCGTTGAACTTGCTCTTGAAGTTTTACAGGAAATTACATAATGCACGAAAGAATTATGTAAAATTACGTAAAAATATGCGAAACGGCTTGACGAAAATTTTTATTGAACGTATACTTTTAAGTAACTTATTTCACAGGAGGGAAGTTAATGGCTTCTATTATCAAATCGATTATCGAGGTTGACGGAAAGTCCGATGTAGCGGTAAAGAAAGAATTCGGCGTTGCAAAGAGCGCGGTTCTGAAAGTTCTTCAGAAACTCTACACAGACGAAATCTCAGGCGGCGCTTCCACAGGCAAAGCCAAAAAAGAAACCGCGGGACGCAAACCGGGCAAGGGAAAACCAGGGCGCAAGCCGGGAAGAAAACCCAAGGCCGCAAAAGCGGCGAAGCCAGGAAAACCGGGAAGGCCCGGCAGAAAACCCGGAAAAATCGGAAAACCAAAAGCGAAACCCGGCAAGCCCCGCGCGCCGAGAACCGCGAAGTCCGTAAAACCCGCGATTGAAAATTCAAAGACTTTCTAAATCCTTGTTTACGGAGCTTACATAAGAGCAAAAGCCGGAATTTTTCCGGCTTTTTTTGTTTCTATGCGTCTTTTCTCAGTAAAATGACGTTTGCTTCGTCTTTGCGCAGGGAAAGATGAAAGCCCCGTACTTCAAGCTCTATGGGGTCTCCCAGGGGCGCTACTTTTATCAGTTTCAGGTGAGTGTTTTTTGTTAATCCGAGGCTGAGGAGTTTACTTTTGTAGGAGTGGTCCCCCGCCTCATATCCGGTAATTATGGCGGCCTCGCCTATTTTGAGGTCTTTTATTTTGAGGTTTTCCATACTTTTGTTGTATCATGGGCTGTTTTTTTGTGTCAATCGATGGTAGTGAGCCTTTTCAGTTTAATCAACGGGAAAGCCGAATAAATCACGGAAAAAGATTACAACGCTGTCCCATGCGGCCCGGAAAAATGAGCCGCGCTCAATTTTCCGGGGAGATGTAAGATTCTCTTCGTATACCGGTTTTGCGCCAAGCATAACGCGGATTTTGCCGAGAATTTCTCCTTCCGCGACAGGCGCCGTAACGAATTTTTTCTGATTTATTTCTCCGCGCAGGTTTTTTGCGGCGTTTTTGGGCGCTGTTATCCAAATTTCGCGGGGAGAAAGCGGGATAATTTCCTGTTCTTCGCCTTTCCATACGCGGACTGCTTCCACGGGCGGAGGCGCCATGGCAAATGTAGTAAAATTGTCAAAACCGTAATCAAAAAGAGCTGCGGCGTCTTTATTTCTTGTGTTCATGGCCTCGGCTGGGCTTGCGCCTTCTTCGCCCAAAAGTACAAGAATAAGGCGCATTCCGCCGCGCTGGGCTGTAAGGGCTATATTGTAACCTGATTCGTTGAGGTATCCTGTTTTTATTCCGTCAACTCCCGCGTAGGAAAAAAGGAGGGAGTTTCTGTTTTTTTGCGTTATGGGCGGCGGATTGGCGCCTCCTGTAATGTTTTCGCTGCGCGGATAGGTAAATTCGGGAAGGCTGTGCAGTTTTTCGAGGGCCTGCGGGTGGCGGGAGATGTATATACGCAGAAAATCCGCAAATCCTCCTGCTGTAATTGTATTGTGTTCGTCGTAGCCTGAAGGTTCTACAAAATGAAGGCCGGATATGTTTTCTTTTTCGCAGACGGCGTTCATAAGGCCCGCGAAGGCTGTAGGAGAGCCCGCGCAGAGTATTCCGGCGGCTACAGCGGCGTCATTACCGGAGGAAACCGCAAGTCCTTTGAGTAAATCGAGGGTTGTAAGTTTCTGTCCGGGTCCCAAAAACATGAGGGAGGAATCCCGGGGGAGATTTACGGCCCAGCTTTTTTCGGGAGGGATAATTTCTTGCGTAAGGGAGAGTTCTCCTCCCGCGATTTTTTCCAGAAGAACGTAAATTGTTACAACTTTTGCAAGAGAGGCGGGCGGGTGGGGGGATTTTGAGTTCTTTTCGTAAATCAGTTCTCCTGTTTTTGCGTCTATGAGGGCTGCGGCGCGGGCGGAAATGCGGGGAGCTTCGTCTTGAGCTTTGAGGGGAAAACAGAGGACGAGGAGCAGTAAAAAAGCTGAAAGAGGTTTCGCCGGGGTAATGCGCATGGGGTTTTATACTATGCGGGGGAAAAAAAATCCAGTGGGAGGGAGAATGCGCCCATATAATTATTCCATGAAAAAATATTGGCGCTTCTTGCGTTACCTTGACCTCGGCGGGCGCGGCGTGGTATCATTGGGAAATGAGTGCGAAGGAGTATGCGGGCCTGGGAATTATCGCGTGTCCGGGCGGGGAAGATTTTGCGGGCGAGATTGTTTCGCATCTCAGGCGGCTTTACATCAAGAGAATCGGGAAGAAGGCGCGGAATCTCGCGGAAAAGTGCGGCAAAACTCCTGATGAGATTATGGAAATGCTTAACATTGGTGAGGGTCTTGCGAGCTACAAGGGGCAGGGCGGCGCGGAACACGGGGGAAGGGGATGCAAGGCTCCGGCTTTCAAGATTCCCGCAACCTTTACGAGGTTTCCCAACGCTGAGTTCAAGGCGGAGATTCTTTCTTCCATACGGGGAATGGATATTTATATTGTGCAGGATATGGAGAATCATCTTCCGCTGCAATTTAAAGGGGCTTCGGAGAGTTTTCCGCTGAACGTCAACGAGCATTTTTTCTGTCTTCTTGTTACGGTGGACGCGGCGATTCAGGCGGGGGCGGGGAGTATTACTGTTGTTCTTCCTTCGTATCCGTATTCGCGGCAGCACAAGAAAAAGGGGCGCGAGGGAATAACTGCCATCAAAATCGGGCAGATTCTTGAGTTTCTGGGCGTTAGGCGCATTATTACGCTCGATATTCACAGCCGTGATATTTCAAATGGTTTCAGGCGGCTTCATCTTGAGAATTTGCACGCTTCGTATCAGATTCTTCTGAAACTTGCAAAGCTGATTGATTTGAAAGACCCTGACCTTGTTGTGGTTGCTCCTGATACGGGGGCTGTTGACAGGAATAAATTTTACGCTTCGAGCCTTGGGCGGCCTCTTGCGATGCTCTATAAGGAAAGGGATTATTCTACTTTTTCGCAGAACGCGAGCCGAAACAATATCGTGTCCATGCAGCTTTTGGGTTCTGTTGCAAACAAGACTGTTTTTATGGCTGATGATATTCTGGGGACGGGAAGCACTCTTATTACGGCCATGAAGCTCCTCAAGGAGATGGGCGCGAAGAAGGTGATTTGCGCGATTAGTATTCCGCTTTTTACGGGGGAGGCTCTTTCCCATTTTGAGGAGGCGCGCAGGCAGGGCTGGTTTGATTCTATTATCGGGACCAACGCTGTGCGGCACGGAGATGCCGTTCTGGGCAAGGAGTGGTATATTCAGGCTGATGTTTCGGAGCTTTTCGCGCGTATTATTTCGCGTCTTCACCATAGCCAGAGTTTGAGCGAGCTTCTTGACAACAGAAAGGTTATTCAGCGTCTTTTGTCCATACAGGGTTCGCGGTCTTAAAAAGCCTTGAGTTTTTTTCCATGAAAGATGAGTCTGTTTTTTTAAGCGTTGACATTGGTACTTCGGCAATGAAGGCGGCGCTTTTTTCCTGTACGGGGGAGCTGCGCGGTTTTGCGGGGGAGAGGCTTGTGTACGGCGGGACTTCCGGGGGCGGGCCGGGTGTGAGGGCTGCGGGGCCCGGCGAGCGGGAGAGTTTTGACGCAGAGGAGTGGGTGAGGGCCTTTGGCCGTCTTGCCTCGGCTCTTGGTTCTCCCCGGCCCTGCGGCATTACCGTGAGCGGGCACGGGCCGAGCCTTGTTCCTGTTGGGGAAGATGACAGGCCCTGCCACGATGTTCTCCTGTGGTTTGATTCCCGCGCGAAGAAGCTTTCCGGCGTGCGGAGTTTTTTTCTGCCCAAGGCGGCGTGGCTGAGGGATGAGGCTCCCCGCGTGTACGAAAAAACGCGGGTGTTTATTCCCTGCTCCGAGTATTTGGGTTTCCGGCTTACGGGTGAGAGGTTTGCCTCTTCGCCTTCCCGCGATTTTTCCGAATTCCTGTGGACGGATTCTTCCTGGGAGGGGGCCGGCCTTGACCATGAGAAATTTCCGCCTCTTGTTTTTACGGGGAGCGAGGCGGGGAAGACGGGGAGCTGGGCCGGGGAATTGGGTATTCCTCCGGGGATTCCTGTGTACGCGGGCGGGCCGGATTTTCTTATGACGCAGCTTGGGACTGCCTGCGTACGGCCGGCCAGGGTCTGCGACAGGGCGGGAAGCTCTGAAGGAATCAACGCCTGCTCTGTGTCTTTGGTTTCTTCGCGGAAGCTGCGCTCTTTGCCGCACGTTATTGGGGGGTTGTGGAACGCGGCGGCGATTCTTCCTTCTACGGGGCTTGCGCTTGAATGGATGCGGGAGCTTGCGGGGAAGCCTCTTTCCTGGGATGAGTTTTTTGATGCGGCTTTGGGGGCGGAAAAAACTTTTACGCCGAGCCCTGAATTTTTCCCGCCTTTCGAGGGAGGAGCGGTGAGTTTTTCAGAGTGGTTTTTGGGTTTGCGGAAGGAGGGAAGAGTTTGGGAGGAGTGCGCTCTTACTCTCCTCTACGCTGTGTGTTCGCAGGTGCAGGCGGGCTGCGCGGCTCTTGAGGATGCGGGCCTTCCTGTGCGGGAACTGCGCGTGTCCGGGGGGCAGGCCCGTAGCGCGGCCTGGAACCGGTTCAAGGCCGCGCGTACGGGGAAGGTTTTTCGTGTGCCGGAGGTGGCGGACGCGGAGCTTGTGGGGGGCCTCGCCGCGGGGCTTTACGGCGGCGGTTTGTACGGGAGTCTTTCCGAGGCGGCGGAGGACCTTGCGCGGTTTGGGGCGGAGTTTGGGCCAGGATAGGCCGCTTAAGAATTCTTCAGCCCCGTTTTTTTAAGTATTGGGCCAAAACAAACATCGAAACTCCGATAATCACAATGGCAATCGATATTATAAGCTGAAAAAACATTTTAACCTCCTGTCCACTTTCTGATAGTGTCAATGATTGAGATAACGCCAACTACGGTAACTATGGCTGCGCCAACTTCAAATATTTTAATGAGCCTGTTTCCGGGATTTTTGAGAATACTAATTACTTCCGCAACTTTCTCGTTCAAAGCCTTGAGTTGTTCTACAACCTCTTCCACGCTTTACTCCCTTAAAAATCAATTTCTTGCTGTCCAAAAGTATACAGCATTTCGGGCGTAAAGGAAACTGTTTATACTGTGGATTCAGGCGTTGGCGTAGGCCGTGGGTCCGTACGGGATTTTGCGAAGCAAAATCCCGTAGTGCGCAAGGGATAGAAGCGGAAAGCCCGGAGAAAATTGCCAGAGGCAATTTTTGAGGACTTGGAGCGGCTAGCCCGATCCCGGAATTTTCTGGAGCCTGCGGCTCCAGAAAATTTAAGGGATGCGCCCAAATTCTTCCGCCTTATCCGGGAAATACTTTGGCGGCGGATTCGGCATCAAGATATAGGTCCCATCTGGGGTGGGTTTTTAGAATGCTTGCGGGAACCCGGGGGCTTACTGGGCGGGTCAGGGTGTTGAGAACCGCGTCCGCTTTAACGCTGTGGGGGACGCAGCTAATGATGTG
>JAITGB010000089.1 GCA_031280945.1 Spirochaetales bacterium | reverse complement strand
TTATAAAGGCAATGAAAAAGTAATCTTAAGAACCGCGCCGGGGAAAAATGCCCCGGCGGGCAAGACCGCAGACGGGGGAAACATGGAAACTCAAAAAAAAACATGGCTCATGGGCCTTTTAAAGAATTTCGACTTTCTTTTTGCGGGAATCGCCCTATCTGTTCTTGTCGCCGTTACTTTTGGCGGAGTCCCTATGCGCTACGCGCTCAATAAACCTTTAATCTGGCAGCAGGAAATTCAGCTTGCCTGCGCTGTCTGGATTGTCTTTTGGGGAGCCGGAGGAGCTTTCCGCAGGGGAGGCCATGTTGCGATTGAAATTCTTGTTGACCTTCTGCCTGTATACGCGCAAAAAACCATAAGAATTGCCGGCTGGCTTGTATCGGCATCGATTCTCGCGTATTTGTTTTTACAAAGCTGCATTCTTATCCGGCAGCTTCATGTATCGGGACGCGTTACGGATATATTGCGTATACCCTTTGCGTATATTTACGCAGTAATCCCCGTGGGGTGCATCACAATGGCAGCCAATTCAGGATATATGCTCGTAAAAGAGCTGCGTGCGGATATACCGGCTGCGCAAGGAGTAAGCCCATCATGAACATAATAGCCCTTTCATGCTGTATTCTTCTTGTTCTTCTCTTTCTAAAACTCCCTGTGTTTATGGCTGTCCTTGCAGGTTCTGTTACATATTTTAGCCTTACACCAGGAATCTCAACGCAGATTTTTGCCCAGCGTTTCATCAGCGGGGTGGAAAACCAGCCCCTTTTGGCTGTTCCGTTTTTTGTGTGCAGCGGCGTTTTTATGAATTACACAGGCGTTACCCGGCGCATCATGAACTTTTGCGAAGTTATTACCGGAAGAATGTACGGCGGCCTTGGACAGGTAAATGTTCTTCTTTCAACACTCATGGGCGGCCTTTCCGGTTCCAACCTCGCAGATGCCGCAATGGAAGCAAAAATGCTTGTTCCAGAAATGGAAAAGCAGGGTTTTTCCCGGGAATTTTCTTCCGTTGTAACAGCGGTTTCGGCAATGATAACTCCGCTTATTCCGCCGGGAATCGCCATGATAATTTACGGTTCTATTGCCAACGTATCTATCGGAAGACTTTTTATAGCGGGCATCGGCCCCGGAGTTCTTTTGTGCATAGCCCTTATGATTTTGGTCTCTCTCATTTCCCACAAACGCAGATACCTCCCCACACGAGAGCGGGCTCTCACAGTAAAAGAAGTCTTTCCCGTGGTTAGGGCCGCTTTCCTTCCGCTGTGTCTTCCCCTCATCATCATTGGAGGTATACGCATGGGCGTTTTTACGCCAACAGAAGCCGGTTCCGTTGCAATCGTATACTCCCTCATTCTTGGACTTATTTACCGCGAAATGAAACTTGCCGACCTGGTAAAAGGAATAGCCGAGACAATTACAACAACCGCCTCTATTATGGCGATTGTAGGCGCCGCCGCCGCTTTTGCCTGGGTTCTCACAAAAGAACGTGTCCCCCAGAACATAACGAACTTTATCGTAAACACGATAGATAACAAGTACAGCTTTCTTCTTTTGGTAAATATCTTCCTGCTTGCCGTTGGAATGTTTATTGAGGGAAACGCCGCCATGATAGTGCTTGTTCCTCTTCTGGCTCCCGTTGCCGCCAGGTACAATATCCCCGAAATTCAGTTTGCCATGATTTTCATTTTCAATATGTCAATAGGCGCTCTCTCTCCTCCCATGGGAACGCTGATGTTTGTTACGTGCGGCATTACCAAATGCAAACTGAAAAACTTTATTATCGAAGCAATTCCATTTTACATCTTGCTCTTCATCTGCCTTCTTCTTCTAACATTTTTTCCCTTATTCTCACTTGGCATTGTTAATTTGGTCTACTGATGGATATTTAAAAAATGCAGACAAACACAAAAATCAGCGCAAAACAAAGAGTGTACGAAATTATCAAGTACAATATCATCAACTGCAGGTATCTGCCAAACTCGTACTTGAGCGAAAGTATGCTCACGAGCGAGCTTGATACCAGTAGAACCCCAATCCGGGAAGCTCTCACAAAACTTGAACAGGAAGGCTGGATAAGCATTCATCCCCAAAGAGGCATGAGCGTATCGGACCTGTCCATAAATGAAATCGCAATGGTCTATGAAACCCGGCTTCTTATCGAACCCTATGTTGCGGAAAAATACGGACACGCCATTGACAAAACCTGCCTTGCCGAATTAAGCCGCCGCCTGGGCACAATAAACGGCAACATCAACAAAGAAGAAGCTAACGAAATTGACAACGAGTTCCACACGCTGATTACAAAATTTTCAAAAAACCGCTATTTCATAAGGTCTATGGAAAATCTGATTCACCAGAGCCACCGCATACGCACCATGATTTCAACACGGTGGGATGACGACACAGCAGAACATATTGCTATTGCAAGCGCCATTCTTGACGAAGATTACATGAAAGCCGCATCTTACCTGCAAACTCATCTGGAAAACGCAAAAAAACACGCTTACAACCTCCTCATCCAAAACGGAGGCTGGATAACTCCGCATGAGACTTAGAGCTTTCTCTTAAAGCCAGGCTATGTATAGGCTATGCCGCCGCCGCGAAGCGGCGGCGGGGGTTACACGCTGGGCGGGTTTTGCGGAGCAAAACCCGCCCAGGCGCCCTGTGGGCGGGCCTTTGGTCTTTCGCGCAAGGGATAGAAGCGGAAATCCCGCAGAAACCGCGAAGCGGTTTTGAGGAATTGGAGCGGATAGCCCGGTTTTTTGCCTTGCGGATTTTGCGGAGCAAAATCGCGCTGGGCAAAAAATGCGCCCGGAGGATTCTCTATATCATCAAGGCGCCTGTTTATGCTATACTCGGGCTGTGGGCCTTCTTATTGTTTTTACGGGAAACGGCAAGGGGAAAACAACGGCGGCGCTGGGGCAGACTGTCCGCGCCCTGGGGCACGGCTGGAAGTGCGCGTTTCTTCAGTTTATAAAAGCGGACAGGGCGGTGGGCGAGGCTCTTTTTGCCCCTTCGCAGGGGCTTCTTGATTTTAGAACCCTGGGGCTGGGATTTGTGCTTCCTGGAGAGGAGGTCTCCCGCCATAGGGAGGCGGCCCGTGCGGCGTGGGGGGAGGCCCGGGGGGTCATTGCTTCGGGGGACTACAGGCTTGTTGTTCTTGATGAGCTCACCTACCTTGCGCGGCTGGGTTTTCTTTCTGCCGGCGAGATGGTTGAGGGGCTTTGTTCGCGGCCTTCCTGTGTCCACATTGTTGTTACGGGGAGGGGCGCGCCCCCGGAGCTCATTGAGGCTGCGGACCTCGTAACGGAAATGGCGGAACGCAAACACCCTCTGCACGGGGGCGCTCCGGCGCAGGAGGGCATAGAATACTGATGAAGTTTCTCCTGTGCGCCGACCTCCACATTGCGGAAGAAGAGAAAGACTACTCCTTTGGGGTTCTGCGGGAAATTTTTGCTCTGTGTTCGGCGGAGAATTGCGGCGCGCTTTTTTTTGCGGGGGATGTTTTTAATTCATGGGCGGATATGGAGGCCCTGCGGGCGGAATTCCGCGGCCTTGCGGAGAGCCTTCCTTCCTCCTGCGCGGCGTACTTTGTGCCGGGAAACCACGAGGAGCTGCGCGGGGGGCCTTCCGCGAACATTGGGGGCTTTGATTTTGGCCGCGTGAGGCTTCTTGCCCAAAAACCCTGGCAGATTGAGACCCTGTGCGAGGGGGCGGAACTCCTTGCCCTGCCTTTTCAGAAAAACTATTCCGGCTACCGCGACTGGAGAGTCCCTTCAAAAAAGAAGCCCCTGCGCATAGCTCTTGGCCACGGGACGGTGCCGGGAATCGCCTACACGGGCCCGGACGAGGAGGAACCTGCCGGGGTTCTTGACGCTGACCTTTTCGGTTTTCTCGATGTTGACCTCGCGGCTCTGGGGCATCTCCACGGCGGGGCCCAGGGCCGCGCGGGAAAAACCCTTATTGCCTATCCGGGTTCCGCCCGTGTTTGGCGCGAGGGCGAAACAGGTCCCCGGAGGGTTCTTCTGGGTTCTGATGCGCCGCTTCCGCTACGCCTTGAGGCTGTTCCCCTTGCATCCGCGGGTGAGTACCGCGCTCTTCCCCTGTACGTGTCCCCTTCGGGGAGCCTTACGGTTCCCGAAAACATACGGCCCTCCGCTCAGGACTGGCTCAAACTTGAGGTTTCCGGTTTTGTGGAAGACGAGCGTCCTGTTATCCAGACCCTGGACAGGCTCAAGGGGGAGCTTGAAAAAAAATGCCGCCGCGTTACTGTTTCGCACGAAAACTTAAGCGTACTTGCGGGCCTCTCTTCACATCCCCTTGCCCTTGCCTTTCTCAAAAAATGGGAGGAGGAGGCGAAGAAGGAGGGCCGGGGGCTTGAGCTTATGAACCTTGCGCGGCTCAAGGGCCTTGCGGCCCTGAAGGCAATTCTGGAGAGCCGCAGATGATACGCGGCCTTACCCTGACACGGTTCGGAAAATTTGAAAACCGCTCTTTTGATTTTTCCGGCGTAACCCTTTTCTTTGGCGAAAACGAGGCGGGAAAGACGACGATTTTCGATGCCCTCTTTGACAAGATTTCTTCGCCAAAAGGAAACACCGATGACGGGAAACGCCTGAGGCAGAGGTACGGCGCACGGAGAGAGGCCCTGCTCACTTTTAGCGGGGAGGAGCTGCACGTTCCCCCGGCTGACTTCCTGAATCTTTTTGCCGTGCGTTCGGGAACCATAAAACTTGAAATCGAAAAGAATTCCGAATGGATGAACGCTCTTAAGGCTTCGCTTTTTTCCGGCGGAATAGACCCCCGGGCAGCGGCTGTTTTTCTGGAAAAAAGCGTACAGACGACTGCGCGGGATTCCCTCAAGTCCAGGTCTTCCGGCCTGCGCGCGGAGGCGGAGGGCCTTCGGGCGGAGCTTGAAAAAGCCCAGAGCCTGCGCGCGGAGTGTCTTTCGGCGGAAGAAAACATAGAGGATATGAGCCGCCGCGCCGGAGAGACTGCCCTGGCCATAAAAACCCTTGAAGAGGAAATCACCGGCCTTGAAAAAACCCTGCGCCAGCAGGCCCTTATCCGCGAGGAGAAGGCGGCCCGCGAGGTTCTTGTTTCGGTTTCGGAGGAGCGCCGCCTTAAGGGTGAGCTTGAAAACTATTCCCGCTACAGCGCGGAAAAACTTTCCAGCCTCAAGGCGCGGGAGGCGGAAATCCGCGAGCTTGAAAAAGAGGCTGAGAGGGCTGCCTCTTCCGCGGAAGAGGCTGTCCGGGGCCGCGAGCGTCTTTCAGCGGAAAAGGCAAAGAGGGAGGCGGAAAAATCCCGCGCAGAGAGCCTGCGCGTCCTCGCGGAGGCTCTGCGCGACAGCCTCATTCCCCGCGAAAAACTTGTACGCCAGGTGAGCCGCATCGTCTGGAGAAAAATTCCCCTTGCGGCGGGAATTCTTTTTCCTTTTTTGGGGGCGGCGGGTTTCTTCTGGGGGCCTTCCTCCTACAGGTTTCTTCTTCTGGGGGCGGGTTTTCTCCTGGCGGGTGCCCTTGTTGCGGCGTCGGCGGGCCGCCGCGTCTTTCAGGACACATCGGCCCTCGATGAGGCCCTTGCTTCAGCGCGGGGTTCCTGGCAGCGCGAGACGGGGGAGAACCTCGAAGGCGGCTACGAAGCTCTTCTCGTGGAATTAAACCGCGCCTCGGAGCGGGCCCGCTTTGCCCTCGAAGACTATAACCGCATTACGAGTCAGTTTTCGGAAGAGACTAAAGAGGCAGCTTCCCGCGCGGCAAAAAAGGACGAGGCGGAAAAAAAACTCCTCGCGGCCCAGAGGGAACTGCGCGGGGAGCTTGATGCGGCTCTCGCGGCGGACTGGGCTTCCTACGCCGACCAGCTCCGCAAAAAGGAGACCATCGCCGAAAAGCTCGTGGAGCGCGAGGCGCGCGTCTTTGCCGCCCTGAAGGATTACGGAGCCTCCTCTCCTAGTGAGCTTGAAGCCCTCCTCGGACGCAAAATCGCGGAAACAGGCGAAAAGGTTACGGAAAACGAGCTTTCCTCGCAGGAGGCGCGTATCAGGGAAAACGCTCTGCGGGAAAAGAAGGCTTCACTGGAGGAGCTGCGAAAAAAAGAAAAAGAGAGCCTCGGCAGTTTCAGCGAAAACCTGGGGATGCTCCGCGAGCGTTTTCGCGGCGTTCCTGAAAAAATCGCTGACTGCGAAAGGGAATTACAAAAAATTCAGCGCCGCCTTGAGGAAATTACGCAGGAGATGCGCGCTTCGGAAATAGCCCGGGAGATTTTTCTTTCGCTTTCTTCGGATTCAACCGTCATGCTTGCGGAAATTTCCCGCGAAGTGGGCGAAACCTTTTCCGCCTTTACGGACACGCAGCGGGGGGTCGTGTTTCAGAGTTTTTCGGCCCAGAGCGCCCTCATAACAGACTCTGGCGGCTCCCCGCGCGAGGGCGAGTTTCTTTCCACGGGAACCCGCGACGCTTTTCTCCTCGCGGCCCGTCTTGTTCTTGCGCGTAAATCATCCCCGGCCTCTTCCCCCCGCGGCGGGGCCCTCATTGTTCTTGATGAACCCTTTATCGCCCTTGACAGACCCCGCACGGGACGCGCCCTTGCCGTGCTTGACGAATTCAGAAAAAGCTCGGGCTGGCAGCTCGTTATTTTTACCAAAGACGAATTTCTGGAAAACCAGGCGCGGGAAATTTTCGGCGGGGAACTTGTAACGCACAGGCTGTAAGGGGAACGTTCTGGCTGGTTACGGTCTTCTCT
>JAITGB010000276.1 GCA_031280945.1 Spirochaetales bacterium | reverse complement strand
GGATTGTAGGGTCCGTCCACCCTGTAGAGGTAGAGGGCTCCGGGTTTTACGTCGGGAAGGAGAATATGCCAAATGTCGCCCGAACGGTTTTTCTCTGGGTTAAAAAATACTTCTTCCGCAGGTTCGGCGTCCTCCGGTTTGTCAAAAAAAAGCAGGGACACTTCAGCCGCGTTTCGGGAAAAAACAGCAAACTGTATGCCCCGTTCACTGATGCTCGCACCCAGGGGCAAAGGTTTGCCTTCGTCAGTCCTCATTAAAAAACTCCTCAAGAAGCACATAGGAAAGTCCGCCTCTGGTATTGCAGAGAGGCAGGAAAGCAGTATACAGCTCTTCAGTATAAATGATAGGGGAAAATATGCAAGCGAAAAAAGCCCATTTTTTGCGCCTTCCCCGGCCCGGGGACGTTATCTGGCAAGAGGGACAAGCATGAGCTTATAACCAAGCGATTGAGCGACCTTTGCAACGGTGTTAAAAGCGGGGCGTCCTTTCTCGGAAAGAGACTGATACAGATTAGTACGGGTAACACCGGCGGCTTTGGCCGCTTTGGTCATAGCTTTCCGGGCGCGGGCGATGTCGGCGAGGGCAAGAGGAATATGCTCATAATCCCCCTCCTCCAGAAAAGCATTAAGGTAAGCCTCAATTTCTTCTTCGGTTGTGAGGTAGTTGATAATGTCAAATCTTTTTGTTTTCAGCATTTACAGCTCCTTCGCCAATTCTTTGGCTTTTTTAATATCCTGTTTTTGTGTGGACTTATCACCCCCGCACAGAAGTACGATAATCCGCTTCCCCCTAGTAACAAAGTACAGCCTGTAACCGGGTCCGTAGTGGATTTTGGCCTCAAAAAGGCCGCCTGTGAGCGGCCGCGTATTGCCGAGCGTACCGGTGGACATTATTTGAATCCGCTTGGCGACACGTGCCTTGGCGTTAAGGTCGCGAAGGCCGTCGAGCCAGTCCTCAAATTCCCTGGTCGTGTCAATATCGTACATGGTTAAATAGTATTATAGATAATACAAAAAGTCAATGAGGATGTTAGATTATTTTTCGTGTGTTTCGCCGCGAAGCGGCGGGCCTTTGGCGCGCAAGGGATAGAAGCGGAAATCCCGCAGGAGCGACCGCAGGGAGCGATGAGGAATTGGAGCGGATAGCCCAGTTTTTTCGGGCTTCTTGCCCGAAAAAATGCGCCCAAATTCTTCCGCTCCAAAAAGCTGCTGTAAGAACGCCAGCCCTACGCCCCTGCGTACTTCTTGAAAACCAGAATCCCGTTATGCCCGCCGAAGCCAAAGGTGTTCGACATGGCCGCCCGGATAGACCCCGGAGGGCCCTGAACGCCAACCTTCGCAACGTAGTCCAAATCGCAGAGCGGGTCGGGATTATCCAGGTTGAGCGTGGGCGGGAAAAAGTCCGTATGCACAGCCAAAACCGAAAAAAGGGCCTCGATTCCGCCCGCGGCTCCCAGAGTGTGCCCGGTCATGCTCTTGGTGGAGGAGACCTTGAGCTTGTATGCATGAGCCCCGAAAACGTTCTTTATGGCCGCGCTCTCCACAGGGTCGTTGACCGGAGTCGAAGTCCCGTGAGCGTTGATGTAATCAATATCCTCCGGCGCAAGACCCGCATCCTGGAGGGCCATCTTTATCGCCGAAACAGCGCCCCGCCCCTCAGGGTGAGGAGCCGTCAAGTGGTTCGCATCGCAGCTAATTCCGTAGCCCCCGTACTCCGCGTAGATTTTCGCGTTCCGGGCCAGAGCGTGTTCCAGGGTTTCCAGAACAAGAATCCCCGCGCCCTCCCCCATGACAAAACCGTCCCTGTCCTTGTCAAAAGGCCGCGAAGCCCTCTCAGGCTCGCTGTTGCGCGTACTCATGGCCTGAATCACGTTAAAAGCCGCAACGCAGAAAGGCGTAATCACAGCCTCAACCCCGCCCGCGAGAATAAAATCCAGGCTCCCATTCTCAAGCCAGCGCACCGCGCTGCCTATGGCATCCGTACCCGATGAGCAGGCAGTTGTAACAGTGTAGCAGGGCCCCCGGAGGTCAAGATGAATAGCAACATTCCCCGGGCCGATATTCGCAATGAGCTTGGGAATCGTCATGGGCGGAATCCTGTCCGGCCCCCGCTCCAGCATGGCCTTGTGGGACTGCTCTATTGTATCAAAGCCCCCAATGCCGACCCCCAGAACAACCCCCGCCCGTTCAGGATTGAAACTCCCCGGAGTAAAACCCGCGTCCCCCAGAGCCTCCTTCGCCGCGGCCACAGCCACCTGCGAAAAGCGGTCCATCTTGCGGGCCTCCCTGCCGTCCATAAAATCGCGCGGCTCAAAGTTCTTCAATTCCGCAGCGATTTTCGTCTCAAAGCCCTCGGTATCAAAATGCGTAATCGGCCCCACGCCCGACTTACCCGCCGTAACGCCCTCCCAGGACGCCTTGACGCTGTTCCCCAGAGGAGTGAGCGCCCCCAAACCCGTAACAACAATCCGCTTTTTTGTTGACATATCTACATCCCCAGGCCGCCGGTAACATGAACAACGTGGCCCGTAATATACGAAGACAAATCGCAGGACAAAAACAGGGCCGCCTTCGCAACATCCTCAGGCTGGCCCAGCCTTACCATAGGAATCTGCGCCACAAGAGCCGCGCGCTGCTCCTCCGAAAGTTTATCGGTCATCTTCGTCTTGATAAACCCCGGAGCCACAGCGTTCACACGGATATTCCGCGAAGCCACCTCCCGCGCAAGACTCTTCGTAAAACCAATGAGCCCCGCCTTCGAAGCCGAATAGTTCACCTGCCCCCCATTGCCAATGACCCCCACGATGGACGCCACGTTCACAACAGCCCCCGGCCTTTTTTTCAGAAACATATCCTGCACAACCACCCGCGAAAGATAAAACGCCGAAGTGAGGTTAATCGAAATAACATCGTTCCAGTCCTTCGCCGACATACGAAAAGAAAGCCCATCGCGCGTAATGCCCGCATTGTTCACCAAAATATCAATCCCGCCCGCATCCCCAATAATCCCCTTCGCCGCAGCCGTAATCCCCTCCTCGTCCGCCACATTGCCCTCGCGGAAAAAAACCGCCCCCCCATTCTCCCGCGCCGCAGCCTCGTACTCCGCAAAAGAATCCCCCTGCTGCAAATCGATGTACCACACCGAAGCCCCGTTACGCAGATACATCAAAACCATCTCCCTGCCAATACCCTGCGCCCCACCCGTTACGAGCGCCTTTTTGCCTTTGACCAACATACATCACCTCCAAAACTTTATGTACATAGCAAGAATATTATAAAACATTTGGGCGCCTTTTTTGCGGCTTTGCCGCAAAAAACCGGGCTATCCGCTCCAATTCCTCAAAAACGCCTGCGGCGTTTTCTGCGGGATTTCCGCTTCTATCCCTTGCGCGGCGGGGGGGGGGGGGGGGGGGGGGGCCCCCCCCCCCCCCCACCCCACCCACCCCACACCGGCCGCCCCCCCCCCCCCCCCC
>JAITGB010000211.1 GCA_031280945.1 Spirochaetales bacterium | reverse complement strand
CGGCCCCGGATTGAACTTTCCGGCAGGGCGCGTGAGAAGTTTGCGGGCGCGGGCGGCGGGGCGGTTCATCTTTCGCTGTCCCACGAGGACGGGTGCGCCGCGGCCCTTGTTGTCATCGAAAGGCGGCCCGGATAAGCTGGCAGAAAATATGGGGGAAAAAACAGGAGGCGCGGCAAAGAAATTCGGGAAGATTTTTGGGCGCATTTTTTGCGGCTGCGCCGCAAAAAACCGGGCTTTGCGGGGCTGCGCTTCGCTCCGGTATTTTTTTGGGCAATGCCCAAAAAAATACCCATTGGCCCCTCCAATCCCTTGCGCAGGACAGCCCGTAAAAAGCCACAGCACACAAGCGGAGAATAGACCATGAACGAAGATGCCAGCAAAAAAATCACCTTTTTTTCAAAAAGCAAGATTGAGTGCCCTATATGCGACAAACGTTTCCTGCGCGAAGACCTCTTGACAGGCGGGGGCAGAATGATTGCCGGAGACCTCACGCGGGACCTCAGGCGGCTGTACGAACCCTCCAGAAAATTCGGGGAAATTTTCCCCCTCATCTACACCATCAGCGTCTGTCCCCAATGCCTCTACGCGGCCTTTCCCCAGGACTTTGCAGCCCCCCCCGAAGAAGCCAAAAAACGCCTCGAAGCTGACGCGGACCACCGCCGCGAAACCCTCCGCCCCCTTTTCGGCGAACTTGATTTTTCCGAATCCCGCACCCTCAAAGAAGGAGCGGCCTCGTACTTCCTCGCCATGATGTGTTACGATTTTTTTGAAAAAGACTCTTCCCCCACCATCAAACAGGCCGTCTCCTCCCTGCGCGCCGCCTGGGTCTTCGTAGACCTGCACAAAAGGCTGCCCGACGACAACTACGATTTACTTGCCTTGAACTTTTACCGCAAAGCCCGTTTTTTCTATGCCCAGGCCGTGGAAAAAGAACAGAACGGGGCCGAAGGCATAGGCGACATGAAGAACCTGGGGCCAGACCTGGACAAAAATTACGGCTACGACGGAGTTCTGTATTTGAGCGGACTTCTTGAATACCTCCACGGCTCAACGCGCAACCCCCAGAGGCGCAGCGCCGCCCTCGCGCGGGCCAAAACCTCTGTCGCAAAAATTTTCGGCATGGGAAAGGCTTCCAAAAACAAACCCACAGTTCTTTTGGAAAGGGCCAAAGAGCTTTACACCTCCATAGCCAAAGAACTGGAAAAACTCGGCGTTGCAAGCGACGGCATGGACGAGGTTATCATCGATTAAACCGCCATGAAACTAGTACACCATGCGTAACATCAGGGTAACAGCCGCCTACGACGGCACGGACTTTGCGGGCTGGCAGAACCAGGACAACGCCCGCACGGTTCAGGGGGTGCTGGAAGCGGCCCTCGCGGAAATCCACAAACAGCCCGTAACCATTTACGGCGCGGGCCGCACGGATTCAGGCGTTCACGCGGGAGGGCAAGTCTTTAACTTTTATTCGGTTCTTGAAACAATTCCGGCGGAAAGGTATGCTTCCGCCCTGAACCGCCTCCTGCCCCGGGACGTACGCGCCCTGGAAAGCCGCGAGGCAGCGGAAAGTTTTAATTCGCGGCGGGACGCGAGAATGAGGGAATACCGCTACTACATCTACCCTTCGCGCTGCGTCCCTCCCTGGAGGAGGCTCTACTCCTGGGCAATCCCCGCCCCCGATATGGCGCGGCTTGGGGAAATGGCCTCCTTTCTCGTGGGGAGGCATGATTTTACGAGCTTTGCGGCGCAGGGGGATACAAACCCCGCCCGCGTCAAGGAAATCTACTCCGCGGGGTTTTTTATGGACGGCCCGTGCATGGTTTTTCGCATAACCGGGAGCGCCTTCCTGTGGCGCATGGTGCGGAACATCCTGGGAACAATGATTGAACTTGACAGGAACAAGAGAGAACCGGAAATCCTGCGCCAGATTCTTTTGGCGCGTAAGCCCCTGCACGAAGGCATGACAGCCCCTGCACGGGGACTTTTTCTTCACAAGGTGGCGTATGAAAACCCTGACGGACTTATGTACTGAGTACAGAGACATTCTTGAGGATTACGCCGACAGCCTCGCCGGAGATTTCCGCAGGAAACGGGAAAAGGAATCCCCCCCCCGGATTATCCTTGCGCCCCCCCCAAAAAAAAGAGAGGAGACAGAACCTCAGCCAGCGGGAGGCCCCGCCGCAGCCTCCCCCGCCGGCCTCAAGGACCGCGAAGAACGCCTCCGCCGCCTCACCGCCCTTGCGGAAGAAATAAAAAACTGCTCGCGCTGCGCTCTTGCCGAAAAACGCACCCACGCCGTACCCGGCGAAGGCGTTCTTGACCCCCTCGTTATGGTAATAGGCGAAGCCCCCGGCGAAGAAGAAGACCGGAAAGGCCGGCCCTTTGTAGGCCGCGCAGGACAGTACCTTGACTCCTGGCTTGAAGGAACAGGAAAAATAGACGGCCTTCCCCTGTCGCGGGAGGCTAACGCCTATATAGCCAACATCGTGAAATGCAGGCC
>JAITGB010000127.1 GCA_031280945.1 Spirochaetales bacterium | reverse complement strand
GTAAGTCCCAAAAAGGAAAATGCCTGGGATTCCCCGGTAAACCTTCTCGACACCCCCAGCCAGCCGGATTTTAACCTCGACACAGTAAAGTCCCACGTTGAGCTTGGCATGAAGTCGCGGCCCGACCTCGCCCAGGCCCGCATAGCGGTAGAAAAAGGCGAACTTGAAGTTGCCCGCACCAAAAACGGCCTCCTTCCCAAACTTGACGTTTTTATCAATCTGGGCGCAACAGGCTACGCGGATTCCTTCGGCACAGCAAGCCGGAATGTTTTTGACAAAGACTCCCGCATTACAGGCGGACTTACCCTTACCTATCCCCTGGGAAATTATAAAGCCGGAGCCGGAGCCCAAAGAGCAGTATATTCCCGTATGCAGCAGGAAGAAGCTCTCCGCAACATGGAACTTCTTACCGAACAGAACATCAGAACAGCCTATGTTACCGTACAGCGCTCCCGCGCCCAGATAGCCGCCTCCGAAGAAACCGCCCGCCTGCGGAAAGAAAACTTTAACGCCGAAGCCCAAAAGTACAACGTCGGCCGTTCCACCTCCTACGATGTAGCGCGGGCGGGCCGCGACCTCCTCGAAGCCCAGCTTGCCGAAGTACGCTCGATTGTGGACTATCTCAAATCCATCCTCACCCTCTACCGGGAAGAAGGAACCCTCCTCGAACGCCGGGGAATCCAAACGGTACGGTAGCCCGATGATTGCCGTTTTTGTAAACTGCGCTGCCGTGCTTGCAGGTTCTGTTGCAGGGTATTTTTTCCACAAAAAAATCACCGAAGAATTTAAAACAGCAGTGTACACAGGCATAGGCATTTTTACCCTTGTTATCGGCATGTCTATGGCCCTTGAGACCAAACGCATCGTATACCTTGCCCTGTCCCTCGTTATTGGCGGAATCGCGGGCAGCGCCCTTGATATCGAAGGCAAAATTTACGCCTTCGGAGAGTTCCTCAAAACGCATCTCGTGCGGACAAGCGAAGGCAAACACAACTTCGCCTACGGCTTTCTCAACGCTTCGGTTCTTTTCTGCGTCGGAGCAATGGCCCTTGTCGGTTCTTTCAAAGCCGGCACGCAAGGGGATTACACCCTCATCTTTACCAAGTCCATCATGGACGGCTTTATAGCAATTCTTATGACAGCCGCACTGGGAATAGGCGTTGCTTTTTCCGTTATTCCCATACTGATTTATCAAGGCGGGCTTACCCTCCTCGCCGCCGCCATTGCACCCTGGGTGTCGCCCCTTATGCTGAGCGAGCTTACCGGAACAGGCGGCGCCCTTGTTCTTATGATTGGATTTAACCTTCTTGAACTCAAACGCATCAAAACAGGCAACTTTATCATGGCCCTGCCCGCCGCTTCTCTTCTGGTTCTCGCCGACCCCTTTATCACACACTACTTTTCTTTTGGATAAACGAGCTTATCCAAAAGCTGCTTCCTCATCAAGCAACTTTCTTAATAAAGTTACTGTCTAATCTTACAACTTTACTAAAATAGTTACTGTACACTCTATCAGCTTTTATCAAAAAATTACAATACTATATATCAACTTATACTAAAAAGATGCAAATCTATCTTGCAACTTATACAAAAAAGCTATAGTATTATCCTGCATCTTTTTATTCAGGAGAAACTGTTATGGAATCCGTTGAAACTATCGTAAAGGAGTACCAGGCCCGCCCCCTGCCGGACGTTACCCGCCGCGACCTCAAGCTCGAACTCAAAGGCAGCCTCGCTACAGCTATAATAGGTATGCGCCGCAGCGGTAAAACCTGGCGTTTGTTTCAGGAAATGCGTGGATTCGTCGAAAAAGGTGTTAATCCCCAGCATATCCTCTACATCAACTTCGATGACGGAAGGTTCCCCCACGGAGCGGATGCCGGAGAAGCTCTACTTGATGAAGTTCTCGAAACCTTTTTCCGTCTGAACCCCTCAGCCCGCAAGAGCCGCGCCTATTTCTTTTTTGATGAAATTCAGGAGATTCCCGACTGGGCGCGCTTTACCCGCAGGCTCATAGATACGGAAAAGGTAAAACTCTACGTGTCCGGCTCCTCCGCGAAGCTCCTCTCTACGGAAATAGCAACAGAATTCCAGTGCCGCTCGCTTGGCTTTGAGCTTTTGCCCTTCAGTTTCCGGGAATACCTCCGCCACCTGAGGATAGCCGAAAAACCCTCCGTTCTCGAACGCTCGGAATACGAACACGCCTTTAGCGAATACCTTACAGTGGGCGGTTTTCCCGAAGCCTTTACGCAAACAGAAGCCTTTATCCGCACAGGACTTCTTCGCAGTTACGTTGACATCGTAGTCTTCCGCGATGTGCTTGAACGCTATAACCTTTCAAATGTCCGCGCCGTAAAAGAGCTTGCCTATACCCTGCTCGCCGCCAACGCCAACCTTGTATCCATGAAACGCCTTACAGACCAGCTCTCCGCACGGGGCCTAACCATAAGCCGCGAAATGACAGCCCAGGTCTGCGCTCATTTTGAGGACGCCTTTCTCGTTTTTTTCGCGCCCCTGTACTCCTACAGCCTGCAAAAATCCCGCGTAAACCCCCAAAAAGTTTACGCCGCTGACCCCGGCCTCGCCTTTGCCCTCTCAGCCTCCGCCAGCCCCAACCTCGGCCAGCGTTTTGAAAACGCCGTATACCTTGAACTCAGGCGGCGGTTCCCCCTTTTGAAAGACCACGGCATTTCCTACTATCTGACCCAGGAACGCAAAGAAGTTGACTTTATTCTGGGCGACCCCGCGCAAAAACTGCCCGAAGCCCTCTTTCAGGTGTGCGTAAGCCTCAAAGACAAGGAAACCCGTACACGAGAAACCAGCGCCCTCACCGCCGCCATGGAAGAACTGGGCCTCACAACAGGAACAATCATAACCCTGTACGAAAGAGAACGCATCAAAACCCCCTCTGGAATTATCAACGTACGCCCCGCCTGGGAATGGTTTCTTGAAGCGTAGAACGCCGGCCTTAACGTAGATGAACGCCCCAATCCCCCGTTTTTCAAAAAAACCCTACTTTCGCAGCTCCGAAACAACCCCCAAAAGGTCCGTACCTTTTTTCAGAAGAGCCTGAAGCTCCTCATCCACCTGGGCAATAAGGCTCACGTTTTCCTGGGCAATACCGCTCACATCGTTGACGAGGGACATAACCTCCGTGCTGGAAGCAGACTGCTCCTCAACCGCCGAAGCAATGGAACGCACCTGCAGCATAGAATCCCTCACTATAGTCTGGGCCTCGCTGAGAGAGTTTTCCGTTTTTTCGGAGAGGTTTGTTACCTCGGAAATCGAAGCCACAGCCTTGTCCATACCAGAAATATTGACCTCCGCCAGCTTCTGCATCTCCGCTATGGAAGCCCCCACCTCACGCGCCGCGGTCATGGTTTTTTCCGCCAGCTTCCGTACCTCGCCCCCCACCACAGCAAAGCCCCGGCCCGCCTCACCCGCGTGGGCCGCCTCTATGGAAGCGTTCATCGCAAGAAGATTGATTTGGTCCGCTATATCCGTAATAACAGCCATAATGCTGCCAATGTTGCCCGACTGCTCCCCCAGCTTGTTGACGTTTTCCGTCAGACTCCCCGTCAAGGAATGCAGGGACTGCATAGCCCTGCCCGCCGCCTGAGCCATGCTCACGCCGGATTCCACCCTCTTGTCCGATTCCTCCGACCTGTTCGCGGCAACAGCCGCACTCTCGGTAATCTTGCCGACACCCGAAGAAAGCTGCTTCATGGACGAAACAATCTCCGCTATTTTGCCGTTTTGGGCCTCACCCCCCGATTTTACCCCATTGGAAATACGGGAAATGCTGCTCACAGCAGCCTCCATATCGTGGGCCGCCTTTTCCACATGAACCGCAATTTGCCGGATTTTGTCCGCAACCTTCCGCGACTCCCCAGCCTGGGCCAGAGCCTCAGCCTCCTTCGCGCGGACAGCCACAAAACCCGCATTGATATTCTGCGCCATACGCAGAAAAGCATCCTGCAAAACCGTAATCTCATCATGGCCGGAAACACGAAGCGTCGCCTCAAGATTGCCCGAAGCGAAAAGCTCCGCAGCCTTTACCGTCGCCTTAAGGGGCCCAATAATGGATTTGAGCGTAAAAACGCACAAAGGCCCCAGAATAAAAAGGAGGAACACCGCAAAAGCCCCAATAAGAAAAATCATCCGCTCTTTGAGGTCATCGTTTATACGCTTTTCCATATTCGCCTTATAGGCATCTATGTTATCGATATAAATACCCGTAGAAATCCAAATATCCGTCCCCGGAATATACTCAACGTAGGCCAGCTTCGGCGCCTGCTCCATGGAAGGCGGCTTGGGGAAAACGAAACTCACAAAACCACCCCCCTTGCGGGCGTTCTCGTAGAGCTCCCTCACATAGTACACCCCGTTCACGTCCGCCGTATTGCCCAGGTCCTCACCCTCCCGCTTGGGCAAAGTCGGATGCATAAAAATCACCGTCCCCTTGTAGGTGTAGTAGTAGCCCGACTTGTCCTCCTCAAAGCGGTAGTCCTTGATATACGCCGAAATAATATCGTGCTGCTCCCCCCCGTCCGTAACGCCCTCAAGAGCCTTGCTCAAAGCCGCCGCCATAGTCTGCGTCCCCAGCCTCAGCTTCTCCTGCTCGCCCTCCAGCATAACCTGCTCCGCGTCCGCAATACCCCTATCCTTGACAGATTCCGCCGTAAAGAACACCATTGCAATAAGCCCAAGCAGCGACAAAAGTAGAATTGTAATGATAATGATAATCCGAATACCAATCGAAATGTTTCGCAGCATGGCAGGCCCCCCTATTGGGATATTCTTACAATCAGCAGGGTTTTTGTCAATTATTAACACGGCATTTTTTTAAGAGAACCGGGCGCATTTTTTACGGCCTGTGGCCGTAAAAAACCAGGCTATCCGCTCCAATTCCTCAAAAAGCCTTCGGCTTTTCTGCGGGATTTCCGCTTCTATCCCTTGCGCACCCCGGGCCCCCGGCCCGGCTTTGCCGGGCCGGGGCCGCGCCGCTTCGCGGCGCGGCCTAAAACTGTATCAAAATGACCCATTTTTGAGTGTCTCCCCCCTTTCGTACCCTCTTCGTATCTTACAAAGACTCAATGAGAGCTATAATTGTGTCTTTAATGTGCCGCTTTGTTTCCTGACTGCTTGTTCGAGGGAAAAAATCCTGCACATTTATATCAAGCGCATCAGCTATTTTTATAATGGTATATACAGACGGCTGCTTTTTGCCCTTTTCCAGGTTGGCAAGAAAACTTTGCGACAAACCCGATGATAACGAGAGTTCTATCTGGGACAACCCCTTCTGGACACGGTTTTTTCTTATTTGCCCTATTACATAATTTAATTGAGCGTCTATATCCATAGAACAAAAATAAGGCTCAATAGTGCTTGACAACAATGCTC
>JAITGB010000112.1 GCA_031280945.1 Spirochaetales bacterium | reverse complement strand
AACAAAAAAGGCGGCGTAAAAAAAATTGCCCTTGCGTATTCGGGGGGGCTTGATACGTCTATCATAATTCCGTGGCTCAAGGAGAACTACGCGGGAGCCGAGGTGATTGGCGTTTCGTGCAATGTGGGGCAGAACGAGGACTGGGCGGCAATCAAGAAGAAGGCTCTTGCTTCGGGCGCGGCCAAGATTCATGTGCTTGACCTGCGGGAGGAGTTTGCGCGGGATTTTCTGTGGCCCATGCTGCGCTCCGGGGCTTTGTACGAGGGCAAGTACCTTTTGGGTACGTCCATCGCGCGGCCTTTGCAGGCCATGCATCAGGTGCGGGTGGCCTTAGAGGAGGGCTGCGATGCTGTGGCCCACGGCTGCACGGGCAAGGGGAACGACCAGGTGCGCTTTGAGCTGACCTATAAGGCCCTGGGGCCTGGGCTTAAAGTTATTGCTCCGTGGCGGGAGTGGGATATTACTTCGCGCGAGGAGGCCATTGAGTACGCCCAGAGCCATAATATTCCGATTGGCAACATTTCCAAAAAGAATATTTATTCGCGGGACTGGAACATTTGGCACATGAGCCACGAGGGGGCGGAGCTTGAAGACCCCTGGAACAGGCCCCTTGACGGAATGTTTCAGCTTACGAAGAGTCCCAAAGAGGCGCCCGATGCGGAGACGGAAGTTACCGTGTCTTTTGAGGGGGGCCTGCCCGTGGGCTTAAACGGGAAAAAGGCTTCGCCCCTCAAAATTATTGAGGAGTTAAACCGCCTGGGCGGGGAAAATGGCATTGGCCGCGCGGATATTGTGGAGACGCGCCTTGTGGGAATGAAGAGCCGGGGCGTGTACGAGACTCCCGCGGGAACTATTCTCCTCGCGGCCCTCCGCGAGCTTGAAATGCTGTGTATCGATGCGGAAACCCTTGCGATAAAAAATACTTTGAGCCAGAAATACTCCGAGGCGGTGTACGCGGGCAAGTGGTTTACCCTGCTGCGGGAATCCCTTGATGAGTACATGAAGGCGGCCTCGCGCTACGTTACAGGCGAGGTGAGGCTTGTTCTCTACAAGGGGAACGTGATTGTGGCGGGCCGCAGGTCAAAGTATTCCCTTTACAACGAGGACCTTGCTTCCTTTGGTCAGAGTTCCTACAACCACAAGGATGCTGCGGGTTTTATCAATCTCTACGGCCTTGCTACGGGGGTTGCGGCCCGCGTTCACGGGAAGAACTTTTCCCCAGCTAAAGCTGCGAAACGCTGAATTGGGGCTTGTATACAAGAGGCCCGCTGCCGTATGGCAGCGGGCCTCTTTTTTTTAACCTAAACTTTAAGTGCGGCTTACTTCTGATACAGAGGCCGGGGCGTGTAATGCGTGTGGAGAAGTTCGTGCGACTTGTGGCTCAGGGGTTTTTCGAGGTAGTCCGCGTAGAGCTTTTGTACTGCCGGGTTTTTGTGCGAACAGCGGATTGCGCTCTTCTCATCGTCTTTATATATGCCCGCAAGGCGTTTTTTGCGGATTTCGTCCGTTGCGCCGTAGGGCTGTCCGCCGCCTCCTATACATCCGCCTCGGCAGGCCATGACTTCGATAAAGTGGTAGGGCATGGCCGCTCCTTTTTCCTTTGCTTCGCGGAGCTGGTCCATGACCTTTTGCACGTTTCCCATCTGGTGGGCAATGGCGACTTTGAGGTCTTTGCCCGCTACGTTAATTGACGCTTCCTTAACGCCGTCCATGCCCCGCACGTCTTCAAGCTCAAGTTTGGGCAGTTCCTTTTCCGTGAGTATGGCGTAGGCTGTGCGCAGGGCTGCTTCCATAACGCCTCCTGTCGCGCCGAAGATTGTTCCGGCCCCCGTGTAGATTCCGAGGGGGTCGTCGGCTCCTTCTTCCGGCAGGGCCAGAAACTCAATGCCCGCGGATTTAATCATGCGCGATAGTTCCCGGGTTGTGATGGAGATGTCTATGTCCTGTACGCCGGAGGAGAACATGGATTCGCTACGCACGATTTCCCACTTTTTCGCTGTGCAGGGCATGATGGAAACCATGATGATTTTTTTGGGGTCAAGGCCCTTTTTCTGTGCGTAGTAGGTTTTTGAAAGAGCGCCGACCATTGCCTGCGGAGACTTTGCTGTGGAGAAATACGGTATGAGGTCGGGGTAATACTTTTCAAGGTAGTCAACCCACGCGGGGCAGCAGGAGGTAATAAGCGGAAGCTCTGCAGGTTTGTTTTTGAGGCGCTCTATGAGTTCGGAGCCTTCTTCCATAATGGTAAGGTCTGCGCCGAAGTTGGTGTCAAAGATAGCGTCAAATCCCAGGCGGCGCAGGGCTGCGTAGGCTTTGTTCGTTACTATGGCGCCGGGTTCAAGGCCGAAGGCTTCTCCCAGGGCAACGCGCACCGCGGGGGCTATCTGCACGACGCAGTGAATGTCGGGGTTACGCAGGGCTTCCCATACTTTGCCGGTTTCGTCTTTTTCGTAGATGGCTCCGACGGGGCAGTGCGCGGAACACTGGCCGCACTTGATGCAGGGGCTTTCCGCGAGGCTTACGTCCCCGGCGGCGGCTATGCGGGTAATGTCTCCCCGCCCCAGGAACTCAAGGGCCCACACGTTCTGTATGTCCTGGCAGACGTGAACGCAGCGTCCGCATTTAACGCACTTTTCGGGGTTCAAAATGAGGGACGTGGTTGAATCGTCCTGGGGAAGTTTGCGTACGTTGTACTCAAAGGGCATTTCCCGTATGCCGAAGTCCGCCGCCAGTTTTTGTAGTTCGCAGTTTTGGTTGCGGGGGCATTGCAGGCAGTCGTTGGGATGGGTAGAAAGCGTAAGCTCTATGACTGTTCTGCGCACAGACACGATTTCCGGGTCGTGGGTAATGACGCTCATGCCTTCGGTTACGGCTGTTGAGCAGGCGCGGAGCATCTTGGGAGAGTTCTCCAGTTTGACGACGCATATTCCGCAGGCCGCCCAGGCAGGCAGGTCAGGGTGATAGCAGAGAGTGGGAATCTGAATGTTCACCGTTTTGGCGGCATCCAGAATGGTTGTACCTTCGGGTACGGTAACGGGAGTACCGTTTATTTTTATATTCAGCATTTTTTCGCTCACGGTAAGAGTCCTCCTTATTTGCGCGCCACGGCGCCGAATTTGCAGGCTGTGAAACACTCGCCGCATTTGAGACAGGCCTGTGAGTCTATCGCGTAGGGCGGTTTCTTTTTGGAAGTGTCCACGGTCTGGGTTATGCAGTTTGCCGGGCATCTGCGCGCGCACATACTGCAGCCTATACATTTTTCCGCGTTGATTGAGTATTGTATGAGGCGTTTACACTTTCCCGCGGGGCAGGTGTGGTCGTGGATATGCGCAAGGTATTCCTTTTCGAAATACTTCAAAGTAGAGATAACAGGGTTGGGGGCGGTCTGGCCCAGGGCGCACAGTGAGGCCCTCTGCATGGCTCCTGAAATCTCCCGCAGCTTGGCAATGTCTTCAGTTGTGGCTTTGCCGTCACTGATTTTGTTGAGGTAATTCAGGAGATGCCTGCCTCCTATGCGGCAGGGCGCGCACTTGCCGCAGGATTCGTCCACGGTAAAGCCCAGGTAGAACTTGGCGATGTCGACCATACAGTCGTCTTCGTCCATGACAATCATACCCCCGGAACCCATGATTGAACCCAGCTGCTGGAGGTGTTCGTAGTCTATGGGCGTGTCAAGGTAATCCGCCGTGATAACGCCGCCTGAGGGCCCGCCTGTTTGTACGGCTTTGAACTTTTTGCCGTTGGGACAGCCGCCGCCTATTTCGTAGACGATTTCCCTGAGGGTTGTTCCCATGGGGACTTCGACAAGGCCGGAGTTGGAAATCTTTCCCGTAAGGGCAAAGACTTTTGTTCCTTTTGATTTTTCCGTGCCTATGCCGGCGAACCATTCCCCGCCTTTCATGATAATTTCGGGGATGCTTGCCCATGTTTCCACGTTGTTGATGACCGTGGGTTTGGCCCACAGTCCCTTGACCGCCGGAAAGGGAGGCCGGGGTTTGGGCATTCCGCGCTGGCCCTGGACGGAAGCAAGGAGGGCTGTTTCTTCGCCGCAGACAAAGGCTCCCGCGCCCAGGCGCAGTTCTATGTCGAAATCAAAACCGCTTCCCAGAATGTCTTTGCCCATGAGTCCCAGCGCGCGGGACTGTCCTATGGCTACTTCCAGTCTGTGAATGGCGAGGGGGTACTCCGCGCGGATGTAGATAAAGCCGCTATTCGCGCCTATGGTGCGGCCCGCTATGGTCATGGCTTCGAGAACGGAGTGCGGGTCGCCTTCCAGGGTGGAGCGGTCCATGTACGCGCCGGGGTCGCCTTCGTCCGCGTTACAGACTATGTACTTGGGGCTGTCCTCAACGCCCTTGGAGAAGTTCCACTTCATCCAGGTAGGGAATCCCGCGCCGCCGCGCCCCCTGATGCCGGATTTTTTGAGTTCTTCGATAACCTGGTCGGGGCTTATCTCAAAAAGAACTTTGCTGAGGGCCTTGTAGCCGCCGTTGTCTATGTACTCGTTAATGTCCTCAGGGTTGATGACCCCGCAGTTCCTGAGAACAACGCGCATCTGTTTTTTGTAGAAGGGGATGTCCTCAACGGAGGTAATTGTTTTGGAGCCTTCTCCCTTGTAGAGAAGCCTTTCGACCTGCTGACCGCCTTTGAGGTGTTTCTCGACAATTTCTTTTGCGTCTTCGGGTTTTACTTCGACGTAAAAGGATTCGTCGGGAAGGGTTTTTACGATGGGGCCTTTTTCGCAGAAGCCGAAACAGCCTGTTTTTATAACCTGAACCTTCTCGCCTATGCCGCAGGCTTTACACTCTGCTTTCAGGTTTTCAAAAATCTGGTCCGAGCGGCTTGACTCGCAGGCCGTTCCTCCGCAGACCAGAACCCGAATATCGGGGGCGCGTTTTGGGGCCTCGCGCATTTTATTTAAATCATTCAATGTCAGTTTTGCCATAAATGTCTCCTAGTTTTTGGCTGCGAAGTGAGCTTTTAGTTGTTCCGGTATTTTGCTATGATTTCCGGAAGCTGGGCTTTTTTAAGTTTACCGTATACTTCGCCGTTTACGGTAAGAACGGGCGCGAGGCCGCAGCATCCTACACAGCGGACGGCTTCTACGGAAAAAAGGCCGTCCTCCGTAACGGTGTTGACGCCCACACCCAGAAGGTTTTCCAGTTCGTTAATCAGGTCTTCGCCGCCCTTCAGATAGCAGGCCGTCCCCAGGCAGACGGATATTTTGTTCTTCCCCGGTTTTTTGAGTTTGAAGAAATGGTAAAAGGTGATGACCCCGTACATTTTTGCGAGGGGGACATCCAATTCTTTACTGATTTGAATTGCGACGGGACGGGGAATGTACCCGTATTCTTCCTGAACTTTGTGGAGAATCATTATAAGATTCCCCGGCTTACCCTGCCATTCACCTATAAAGCGTGTAAGCTCGTCGGTGAGTTTGACATCTTCGGTTACCGCAGCCATGATACCTCCTTATTTAAATAACTGCATTTGTGGAGTATATGACGTTTTATAGAAAATATCAACTAGTTTTTATTGTCCCCTGCACGATTTAATATTGCCTTTATAGTGAATATATGGTATAATAACTATCATTTATTGTGATAAAAGGAACAATATAGTGGAAAAAGTGTTAAATAAACATACAATCCTGCGTCTTGCCCGGTATTTACGGGTTTTGCAGAGGTTAAAATCGCTGGGTTTTATTAAGGTCTTTTCAAATAACCTGGGAGACGCCATCGGCGTTACTCCTGCTGTGGTGCGCAAGGATTTCTCGGTAATTTCCCTGCCGGGGAACAA
>JAITGB010000079.1 GCA_031280945.1 Spirochaetales bacterium | reverse complement strand
TTTGCCATAACTCCGCCCCCCGGCAGTCCCAGGGAATGGTAGAAACAACAAGAGGCGTGGAGATATATAAAGGCCCCATAGACAATTAAAATCCGTCTGCGGCGGGCCGCCTGGCGGCCCGGGCCGTGCCGCCGCATGGTTTTGCTCGCAAAACCATGCGGGGTAATAGGTCCGTGCGGGATTTTGCGGAGCAAAATCCCGGCTTGCGCAAGGGATTGGAGGGGGCCGAAGGCGACTTTTTGAGAACCTTTGGTTCTCAAAAAGTCCGAAGCGAAGCGGAGCCCCGCAAAGCCCGACTTTGCGCTTTTTTGCCGTAGGCAAAAAAGCGCGGAGGTGCGCCCAAATTTTTCTTAAAGCTAAATTCTTTTACCTCCGAAAAACTCTTGTTTCCTCTTCCCTGGGTTTGTATACTGGGGGGATATGGGGATTCAGCGGGCTCCGCGTGTGGGGGTTTTTACAAAACAGCTTGATGCCTGGCGTTCGGGTTCGGGTCATCAGCTCAATGAGATTATGGCCCGGGTTCTGGACTTGAACGAGGGGCGCGAGAGAAGGCTCGATTTTACTTTTCTGCATTACAAGCCCAGCGAGAATCCTGTGTACGGGAGGGTGCGGGAGCTTCTTGTGCCGCGTAATCCTCTGCGCTTTGCGGGGGTTCTGCGGCGGGAGAGGTTTGACCTTGTTCATTATACGCCTTTGACGATTTATTCGCCTATTTGGTGCGTGCCGAATAAAAAGAGCGCGACAATTCATGGGGTGGAGCAGCTTCTTCTGCCGCAGTTTTTTGGGCCCCTTGAGATGTTCCACGAGCGGTTTCTTGTGCCCATTTTTGCGCGCAAGATGGACGGGATTCTTACTGTGTCCAATTCGACGCGCGATTATCTTGTGCGGCATTTTGGCGTGCGAGAGGAGAGGGTTACTGTTGCCTATAATGGGGTGGGGCCACAGTTCCGCGTGCGCGATAGGGCTTCGCTTAAGGCGCCGGGAAAGTACGGCGCGGCGGGACCCTATGTTTTTCATATAAGCCGTTTTTCGGAGCGGAAGAATCCCTGGGTTCTTCTTGAGGCTTTTTCCCGTTTTGCTTTGGCGGGTTTTCCTCACAAGCTTGTGTGCGCGGGGAGCGGCTGGGACAATGAGGCTGTGCGGACGGCGGCCATGAGGCTGGGTATTGGGGAGCGGCTTATTCTTCCGGGTTTTATTCCGGGGGAGGAGGCTGCCCAGTTTTTGTCGGGCGCTGAGTTTTTTGTTTTTCCGTCTCTTGCGGAGGGTTTTGGTATGCCCAACGCGGAGGCTCTTGCCGCGGGCTGTCCTGTTATTACGAGCGCGGCTTTTGCTGTTCCTGAGGTGGTGGGCGATGCTGCTATTGTGATTCAGAATCCCCGCGACAGCGGGGCGTTCGCGGATGCGATGATTCGTCTTGCACAGAATCCTCTCCTGCGGGAGGATTTAATCCGCCGGGGTCTTCTGCGGGCGCGGATTTTTTCCTGGGAAGAGGGGGCGCGGAAACTTCTTGCCATGTATGACAGGATTTTGGGGGAGATTTAAGAATTTTCAGGGAAGTTTCAGATGCCGCTTCTATCCAGGCTGTTAGGGCCGGAATATAAAATATATTGAAGTATTTTATCCTGGTGAGTAGTATTGTAGGAAATTGAGATTCAACCTGGTATAAACATATAATAAGGAGAGGCCCCCATGTCGGAACTTTTTGAAGCAGGAATGGTCATCGCGTTTGGAATTTCGTGGCCGGCAAATATTATTAAGTCATGGAAAACGCGCACGGCAAAGGGGAAAAGCATTGTTTTTCTTCTTTTTGTTTTGGCAGGCTATATCTGCGGTATTCTCTCAAAACTTATTTCTGGAAATATAACCTACGTCTTTGTCTTCTACGTGATTAACCTCTTTATGGTAAGCGCCGATATACTTCTCTACTTCCGTAACTCCAGGTTAGACAAAATTACAGGGGAGAGCGGGCAAGCTCCTTGAGGCGCTGTAAATCGCTCTGGGTAAACCCTTCCCACTCCAGGGGAAAAATACTGTTGTTCTGATACAGGGGCTCTTCGGCAAGGGGATAGCGGGAAAGGCTCACGGCCTTCTCCCACAAAGGGCTTCCCGGAACAGGCGAAAACTCGCTCACCTGAACGCGCGCGCCAGAGGCACGGGCCGCCCGGAGAGAAGCCTCCGCCTCCTGGGCCCTCTGCCCGGGAAGCCCCGCGAGAACATAGGCAATAAGGGCGCGGGAAGGAAATCCCGCCTCGCGCAGAAGCCTCACGGTTTCGGAAAAAAGGCGGGGCTCAAATTTCGCGCCCCCCGGCGTATGCTCCGCGTGAAAACGGGGCGAAGAGCTTTCAAACCCCATGCGTACTTCCTGAAAACCTGAGCGCTTCATCAAAAACGCTGTGCGGCTGTCAATCTCGTTTATATGAACAGCGTTGGGAAGAAAAAAGCGCGGCCTCTCATCATTTTTTTCCGTACAGGAAATAACGCGCTCAAGAAAAGGAAGAAAAACCTTCTCCTTGTTCACAAGAAGCGCGTCATCGTAAAAAGCAAAATTGAGGATTCCCGCTTCACGAAAAACGCGAAAACTTTCAAAAGCGGCATCAGGCCCGGCGGACGAAAAACGCGGAAAAAGAACACGCGAAGCGCAGTAATCGCAGGAGTACGGACAGCCCCGCGAAAGCCTGAGAATAGCCGCGTCTTTCAAAACGGAAGCGGCCTCCCGGCGCGGAGAGTCAGGATACTCTCCTGCGGGAACAGGCAGCCCCAGCCTGCCAAGAAAATCCCCCAGAGCGGAACTTGAATCTCCCGCAATAACAGCGTCCGGCCCGCAGGAAGCCGCGCAGTGCCCGGGTAAAAGGCTTGCGTAAATCCCGCCCACAGCAATAGGCGTTTTGGGAAAAAGAGAGCGGCAGCTTCTAACAGCCTCGCGTACGCCCGCATACCAGTACGTCATGCCGCTTGAAACGAGAACCACATCAGGGGCTCCCCCTGTGTGCGCGAAAGCCGAAGCGAGCCTCTTTTCAAAAGCTCCTTGCACAATGCCGTAGCGGGAAAACCTCCGCCCAAAAAGCCGCCCCCACTCTCCTTCGCGGCTGCCCTCACGGAAAAATTTCCCCGTCCCGAAATTCCCCCGCTTCGGCTTTCCCAAAACAGCCGCCGAAGCCTCATCCTCATAATCAAGAGCGTTGACACACCTCGTATCCCAGCCCGCCCCGCCAAGCCAGGATTCAACGCGCAAAAGCCCAAAAGGTTTCAGGAATAAATCAAAGAGAGCAAAATCATACACAGGAGGATACACAAGAAGGGCGCGGGGCCTCGTCCTAAAAAAACTCATTGTTCCAGAAAAACAATATCTTCGGGCCGCGCCACAACATCGCGTTTTTCGCCGCCCAGGGTTTTTCGTATTTCCGAACTGTGCCGGCCCATAAGGGTTTTTATTTCCGTACTGGTAAGGCCCGTTACGATTTTCGCCTCGCCGTTTACGGCAATAACGTCCCCCGCGGCAAAAACGCCGGACACCCCGTGAATCCCCGACGGCAAAAGACTCTTCCTCTGCCTCATCGCACAGAGAGCCCCCTCGTCCACAGTGATTTTTCCCTGGGGCGTACTGTTGAGAATCCAGCGTTCCCTGTTGGTCAGCTTCTCCTGCGCAAGAAAAAGGGTTCCCATCTCCTCTCCCGCAAGGAGGCGCACAAGAACCTCCGGCTCCCTGCCGTGGGCAAGAACCATGCGGCAGCCCGCCCTGCCCGCTATCTGGGCCGC
>JAITGB010000065.1 GCA_031280945.1 Spirochaetales bacterium | reverse complement strand
AACAACGACGAGGCGGCCCTTACGTCCCTGCACGGCATAGGAGAGAAAACAGCCAGCCGTATTATCGAGGAGTTTTCGCGTCCGGCCCTGCGCCGTCTTGTTGACGAGCTTGCGTCCCGTGGCCTTTCGTTTGCGGCTGCCGAGAAAAAGCCCGCCGAAGGCCCTCAGACTTTTGCGGGCCAGTCGTGGTGCGTTACGGGCAGTTTTGCGCATTTTACGCCCCGCGAGCTTGCCATGGACGAGGTAAAAAAACGCGGCGGCAAGGTTCTTTCGGCTGTGTCCGGCAATTTGACTCACCTCCTCGCGGGGGAAAAAGCCGGAAGCAAGCTGGAAAAAGCGAAAAAGCTCGGCGTACAGATTGTCAGCGAGGAAGAATTTCTATCTATGCTCAAGTAGCGCATTTCGTGCTTTTTCATACAAGATTTCAGTATAGGCTGGAGCCGGCAAAATATGGGGCGGAATGACCTGTTCAAAACCGCAGCATGGGGCCCCGTATTCAAGTATAGGGAAAGAGAAGGGGGAGATGAAGAATCTGGGCGCACCCCTGGCCTTTTCCGCTTGCGCGAAAAAGGCCAGGGCCGGGCTTTGCGGGGCTGCGCTTCGCTCCGGCCACGCCTGCGGCGTGGCGCCTTCGGCCCCCTCCAATCCCTTGCGCGGGCATCCCCCCCGCCGCTTCGCGGCGCCGCCTTCCACCGCCGCTACCGTATATCAAAAAAGTTAAACCTGATATAGCGGCTCCGCGTATCCGACTCCGGCCAGCGGCGGCTCAAAGGAAAACCGTCCCTCACCTTCTCGTAGTACGACAAAGCCTTTTTCATATCCTTGAGCTTCTCGTCTTTCTCAAAAAGCTGGGCAAGGGCAAAGTACCACTCATCTTTGTTGGAAAGCCCCGGCCCCGCCTCCTCAACATACTTTTCCGCCTCGCCTCCCGCATCCCCAAGACGCCCCTCCCGCAGAAGCCTCTCCAGCCTCGCATCAGGACTTTCCGCGCTTAGAGCCCCGGCAGGAGAAGCCCCGGAAACATCCCCGGAGGATGGCGCGGCAGAGGCTTCCGGTACAGGAACCGAGTTTTGCTCACGTCCCCCCTCCGGCGCGGAGGGCGCGGACAAAACCCCCTCCCCAGGAGCCGGAGCCCCCAGAGGCCCAGCAGAACTCTGTGCCGCCGCAGCCGCTGAAACCGCCGAACCAGACGCGGATTGGGCATCGGCCTTTACCGCCTCACCGGAAGCCGCCTCCGTATTCGGATTTACGGACAAACGCACATCGTCATAGCGCACAGTGTTCGCCGCAAGGTCCTGCTGCTGGAATTTGAGGTTGTAGTCCCCCTTCTCAAAAGCCGAAAACGAAAAAACCGTCTCCCCGTCCTCCACGCTCTTCCCCAGATACCGGATTTTTCCCGCAAGGGACTCATCAGGCATAAAAATCCAGCCCGTACCCGGCAGGGCAACGGTTATGGGATTACCCACAGAACCGGAAGCATCGCGGGAAGGCCCCGCCGTAATGCTCGCCGATGCCCCCGGAGGAAAAAAATCCAGCTTGGGGTCGGGCCGGGGGCTTTGCGGAGGAGAACCCTTCTGCGCCCCCGCCTGAGGAGGCGGTACAGGAGCAGGTTTTTCCGGCGCAGGCGCGGAAACCGCGGGCGGAAGAGGCTTTTCAGGAGGGGGCGCGGCAGGAGGTTTTCCGGCGGGAGGCGCGGCAGGGGGAATGACCGGAGGCGGAACCGGAGCGGGAGAAGGCGCACGAGGAGGCTCCTCCTTTGCAAGTCTCTCTCCTGCCTCCGCGCCGGAGGCAGCCTCTTCACGAGGAGGCTCTTCCGCACGGGGAGGCTCAGGCTGGGGAAGAGCCGCAGGCTCTTCCCCAGCCCTGAGAGGCTGCGCAAGGGAAAGCTCCGGCACAGGCTCAGGAACAGGCTCCGCGAGGGCCGGGGCCTCTTCACCCCCCGGAGGAATTTTCACGGGAAGCCCCGCGTCCGCGGGAGCCTCAGGCGGAAGAGCCGGAGCAGCCGGAACAGGTTCAGCAGCCCCGGAAACCTCCCCTCCCTGGGCAGTTGCGCACGAGACACAAAAAAGCAGAACAAAAAACGCAAGACCCGCGCAAAAAAACGCATCCGCGCCCCCCCAGCCTTTTTTCCGCACACATAGCCTCGTTCTTTTCATCTTTTACGGCACCCTGTTAAAAATATCGTCCAGTTTCTTCCGGTTTCCCCGCGCAAGAAATTCAACGGCAAGGCCGCGGGGGTCAACCCAGAACCCCTTTACCTCCTCAGGGGAAAACCCCCTCCCCACAGCGCGGAAATACCAGGGACGCGGCGCAAGAAACCTCTCCCGCTCATCAGGCAGGAGAAAATCAAACGCCGAAATTTCCAAAAGAGGAGTCTCCGGCCTCAAAGACGGAAGCTCCCGCGAAACAGGAGCCGGCCTGTACACCATAATAACAGCAAGAACAACGAGAATAGTAAAAACCGCCCCCGCCCCCAAACCCAGGCCAAAAATCTTTTTATTGAACTGCAGCTTCCGCATTTTCTTTTTCCGGCAGAGAACCAATCCTCAGGGAAACAATTTTTGAAACCCCCGACTCCTCCATCGTAACGCCCAAAAGAGTCTTCGCGCCCGTTACAGTCTTCTTGTTGTGGGTAATCACCACAAACTGGGACGCAGAACCAAACTCCACGAGCATATTTACAAACCTGCCCACATTGCTCTCATCAAGGGCAGCGTCAATCTCGTCCAAAAGACAAAAAGGCGAAGGCTTTACCATATAAGTAGCAAAAAGAAGAGCCACAGCCGTCAAAGACCTCTCACCGCCGGAAAGAAGAGCAATGCTTTCAAGGCTCTTGCCCGGAGGCTGGGCAAAAATATCTATACCCGACTCAAGAACCTTCTCCGGCTCCGTCAGGCGGATTTCCGCGCTCCCCCCCCCGAAAAGCCTGCGGAACATCAAATGAAAATTCGTACGGATTTTCTTGTAGTTGGAAAGAAACATCTCCTCCGAAGCGCTCCTGAGCTGGACCGCAACCCTCTCAAGGTCCTCCCTGCTCTTTTTCACATCCTCAAGCTGGCCGCACTG
>JAITGB010000036.1 GCA_031280945.1 Spirochaetales bacterium | reverse complement strand
CAAGCGCGAAGTCCCCCTCTTTGTTCTCGAACGGCACGAAGAACCGCGCCTCTTTCTCGGATTCCGCGAAACCTTTCCCGCTGAGGGTGCCTCTGTCTACATACGAATCCAGGGAGGAGATTCCTCACCCGCGCACAACAACTCCTTCGGAACACCCCTTTTCAGCGAAACCCTGCCCTCCGGCCCGCGCCTTATAAACCTCGCGTGGGAATACTGGAACGGCCGGCTCTGGACAAGCCTTGCCGTCAACGACTACACGGACTATCTCCACGAATCAGGCTTTATCGAATTTATGCCCCCGCCTGATATGCACACGAAAAAAGAGTTCGGCAAGAACCTCATCTGGCTCCGCCTGCGCTTTGTCTCCGGCAGCTTTGAAAAAAAGCCCCGCATTACCGGCATACTCACCAACGCCGTGTACGCAAGAAACGCCGTCTCCCATACGCGCGAAACAGCAGGTTCGGGAACAGGCGGCCCGGGCCAGAGCGTGAGCCCCCTGCACGGCCCGCTTCTGCCCGGCATCGTCCTGTGTGTCAACGAAGGCTCCATACCCCCTGCGCGGGAAATCGAAAACATGAAAGCCGAAGGAATAGAGGAACCCTATTACGCCGAAGGCGAAAACATCTGGGTACGCTACACAGAAGTCCCCAATTTCTACTCATCAGGCCCCCAGTCGCGGCATTTTACCGTTGACTACGCGGAAGGAAAAATTTACTTCGGAGACGGCTGGCGCGGCATGAATCCCCCACGGGGAAAGTTCAACATACAACTCGCCTCTTATGTAACAGGAGGCGGCGAAAAAGGCAACGCCGCGCCCGGAACCCTCAGAATCCTCTCGCGCAGCATTCCCTTCGTGGCAGGCTGCGACAACCCCTTTCCCGCCGAAGGCGGCGCGGACAGGGAAACAGTGGACAGCCTCAAAGCCCGCGCCGCCGGAGTCTTCAAAAGCCTCAAAAGGGCCGTAACCGCCGAAGACTTTGAATGGCTCGCCCGCGAAGCCTCCCCCTCCGTGGCGCGGGCCTTCTGCCTCGCGGAAAAAAACCGCCGGGGCGAAATCCGCATCATCGTCATTCCGCGCCCCCCCTCAGGCTCACCGCCCGAAGAAAAACTCACCCCCTCGCGGGAACTCCTGCGCAGAGTACGAGCGTACCTCGACGAACACAAACTCGTAGGAACAAAAATCCGCGTCGAAGAACCCGTCTACCGCGGCTTCAGCGTCCAGCTCACCCTCACGCTCAAAAGCGGCGTACTCGACTCGCAGCGCATCAAGAAAAAAATCACGGAAAACCTGCGCGCGCACTTCCACCCCTTAACAGGCGCGGACGGCAGCGGCTGGGAATTCGGCAGAGCGGTCAGCTCCGGCGCCGTACTCAAACAGCTCGAAAAAACCAGCGGCATACTCTGTGTTGACGAAACCAGCCTCTTTGACGAAGACGCCGGCGTCATCGTGGAAAAAATCGTCTTAAAGGACGACGAACTCCCCTTCCTCGCGGAGACACGCATCACCGACAGACGTTCAGGGGAGTAGGGAAGTTTGGCGCATCCCCGCGTTTTTTTGCCTCCGGCAAAAAAAAGCACGGCCGGGCTTTGCGGGGCTGCGCTATCGCTCCGGCCTTTTCGGAACCAAAGGTTACGAAAAGGCTAAACCCCTCCAATCCCTTGCGCGCCCACGGCCCCTTGCCCGCGCCGCTTCGCGCCACGGCCAGGTTTTTTAAGGAAAGGAGGTTTTCGCACGAAGCAGTAAATTTTAGTTTTTCTTACAAAACTATCTTGACAGTACCACAAAGGAGTATTACAATGATATATGACGATTTAGTATTTGAGTTTGATGTGGAGAAGGCTGCTCAAAACTGGAGGGAGCATGGGGTTGATTTTGAGGATGCCGCTCTTGTTTTTGCGGACCCGTGGCGGGTTGAGCGAAGGGATGAGAGCGCGGGGAACGCCTCCGGGGAGGAGCGTTGGCAGACCTTGGGTCTGGTGCGCAAGGTTCTGTTCGTTGTCTATACGGAACTCGGAGAAAAAACGCGTTTAATATCGGCGAGAGCCGCCAGCAAGGCGGAAAAAAGGAGTTACTATGGCAATGAAGACGATAACCATACGGGCTGGGCAAAAGCCTACTATGGAGCAGGTAAAAAGAATCAAGGCCGCGGCGAAGGCCCCCATACGCTACACCCCGGACTGCCCCGAAAGCAGTCCCGCGGCGTTGGCGGAATTCGCCGCGAAAGCGCGGGAACTGCGGCGTAGCGCGAAGCGGGTAAAGCCTGCGGTTACTATCCGCATAACCCCTGAGTGCCTGTCAAAGTACAAGGCCCTGGGAAAAGGCTACACCGGAATCATGGCGGATGTTTTAAACGCCGCTGCGGATAACGCGGAATTTCTTACCCATGTATTAGCCAGGTAAAAGTCTTTCTGTGCTGATTTTTTGAAAAGACCTGGCGGGGCTGGCCGCAAACCCCTTGGGTTTGCGGGGGGCCTCCCCTGGGCGCGCAAGGGATTGGAGGGGTTTAGACTTTTTTTGGGCAGTGCCCAAAAAAAGACCGGAGCGATAGCGCAGCCCCGCAAAGCCCGGTTTTTTACGGCCGCAGGCCGTAAAAAATGCGCCCAAATATTTCACATCAAAAAAAATAATTTTTTAAAAACTTCCAAGCAGCAGAAAAAAAATCACTGACATATATATATGAAATTT
>JAITGB010000007.1 GCA_031280945.1 Spirochaetales bacterium | reverse complement strand
AAGAACGTAAGACCATTTATTAGGTGGATTGTATCACAGGAGGGGCAGGAAATAATAGAAAAAACCGGATACGTTCCAATAATAAAAATCGAAAATTGAAATTCTGGTAGCCGGGCTTTCGCTTCTATCCAGGCTGCATGGACGAGCAGCAATCCCAACGGGATTGCGACCAGTCCCTTGCGCAAAAGACCCAGGGGCTGCCCGCTGGGCCTAACCCCCCCCTGCCCGCGCTCCGCGCGGGCAGGGCGCACAGCGACCGCCGCGCGCTTCCGTGCGCAGCGGAAACCCTGCCCTGCCTACACATAGTCAAGAAAATTATCCGGCGATATAACCGTGTAACTTGCCTCTGGATAGGTTTCACAAAACAGGGCAGGGACTTTCGCCGCTTTCTTTGGCGACCATTTAAACTCAAAAGCCGAGAGCTGTCCGCCTGATTCTTCCAGAAGGTCTATTTCCTTTTTTTCCCATGTACGCCAGAAATAGTCGCGGGCAAAGATGTTGGTGTACGAACGGAATTTCAGCCTTTCTATAACCATAAAGTTTTCCCACAGAGCGCCCGCATCCGCGCGCAGGGAAAACGGATTAAAGTTTTTGATGACGGCGTTGCGTACTCCCGTATCGTAGAAATAATACTTACTCGTGCGCGTAACTTCATTACGGAGGTTTCTGCTAAAGCCGCGCAGGTTGTACAGAACAAAAGATTTTTCCAAAAGGTCAAGGTAGCGCTCTACTGTTTTAACATCTATACGGAGCCTGCCGGACAGCTCGTTTAGGCTTACCTCACTGCCGGTTTGCAGAGCTATAAGCGAAAGGAGGTCAAGGAGCGTCCGCGGTTTTTTGATACGCTCAAGTTCCAGTATATCCTTCAAAAGGTATGCGTCCGAGAGTTCGTTCAGGATAAACTTTTTTTGTTCACCGGAAGATGCTGTGCGTACTTCGGGATACATTCCGTAGACAAGAAAATCTTCGAGGTTCTGCCGTATCTCATGCGCGTTGAGGGTTTGGCTCATTTCGCTTACCGACAGAGGATAGAGCCTGAGCGGAGTCTGCCTGCCTGTTAAGGGTTCGCCAAGTTTTCCGGCAAGGTCAAAGGACGACGAGCCTGTTGCGATAATATTGAGCTCAGGCCGGGCATCAATGAGTATTTTGAGGCCAATACCTATGCCGGAAATCCTCTGCGCCTCATCGATAAACACTGTGTCGTAGCCCGCCGTCCAGTCCAAAAGAGCGCGGGTATCACGGCTGGAAAGAACCATGCTTTCGGCAAGGTTATCCCCCGAAGCCTTCAGAACGCGGGTCTTCAGGAAATCGATATACCTGTTTACGAGGGTGGTTTTGCCTACCCTGCGCGGCCCGTATAATACAGTTACACGATTCGGCTTGGCGAGGTTTGCTAAGTTTCCATAGTGTCTATAATAGTAGACGGGCATAGATAAAATAATACTATACTCCATAAACTTTGTCAAGTTTATGGAGTAGTATTCCTTAAAATATTATATTTTTATGGAATATAAATCCTCACAACCTTATAATTATATAGATTATAACTCCATACACTATATGTATTTTATGGAGTAAGATAGGAGAAAGCCAAACTAT
The DNA here is from genome assembly GCA_031280945.1 of Spirochaetales bacterium. GTDB lineage: Bacteria > Spirochaetota > Spirochaetia > DTKZ01 > DTKZ01 > JAISAF01. Next base: position 7,079 of record JAITGB010000007.1, on the reverse strand, counting down.
ACCCCTTTATTCCTACCCTTTAGCCCATCGCCCTATCCCCAGCCTCCGCAGCCTTATGCTTCCTTTTGAGGCTCTTTACCTCGCGCCGCATAACCAGGGCCGCGAGGCTTGAGGCAAGAACGTCCGAAATGGGAAAGGTGAGAAACACACCCTCAAGCCCGACGAGGCGCGGGAGAAAAATAACAATGGGGATAAAAAAAAGGATTTGCCGCGACAGGCTTAAAATCGTACCCTGAACAGGTTTTCCTATCGCCTGGAAGAAATTCGAGGTGATAATCTGGAAACCTATAAGCGGAAGGGCTATTGAGACCACGCGAAGCACATGGACGCCCAGTTCCATGAGAGGCCCCTCTTCGTTTCTGAAAGCGGCTATAAAAACGCGGGGAAAGAATTCGAAGAGAATAAACCCGGCAGCAACAAAAATCGTAGCGCATTTTATCGCAAGCCAGTAGGTTCTGCGTACTCTGTCAAATTTCTTTGCGCCGTAGTTGTAACCCGCAATGGCCTGCACGCCCTGATTGAGCCCCTGGAGAGGCATAATCAAAACAATGTGAATACTAAAAACAATCCCCATGGCCGTTACCGCCAGGTCTCCGCCGTGTACTTCGAGGCTTTTATTTAAAACGCCGTTCACAAGCCCCAGGGCGGACTGCATGGCAAAAGGAGCAAACCCTATAGCCATGATGCGCAGGCACAGTTTCCCTTCAAGCCTCATCGCGCTGGGGCGGAAGCGCAGGTGAGTCCAGCGCGAGTTAAAATAAATCATGACCCAGAGGAACGAAACAAACTCGGAAATTATTGTAGCCCACGCCGCCCCCGCAATACCCATATCGAAAACAAAAATAAAAATAGGGTCAAGAATAATGTTGACAAAGGCCCCAAGGATTTGCGTCATCATCGAAGTGCGGGGATGCCCGTCTGAACGGATAAAGTGATTTATACCCGGCCCCATAGCGCCGAAAATGCCGCCGTAGAGAATTATTTCGAGGTATGTTTTCGCGTAGGGAAAAACCGCATCGCTTGCTCCAATGAGGTCTCGGAGAATTTCGTCAATAAAAATAAAACTTATAACAATAAAAAAAGCGGGCACAAGAAAAAGAAGCGCAAAAGCGTGGCCCATAATTTTTTCTACCTCGTGGCGGCGGCCCTCGCCGAGGCGTATGGAAAAAAGAACGTTGGCCCCTATGCCGATAAACATGGAAGCCGCCATAAGCACCATCATAACGGGCATGGCCATTGCAATGCCCGCGATGCCCAGGGGGTCAACGCCCTGCCCAACGTAGATGCGGTCCACAATATTATAAAACGCGTTGACAAGCATACCGATAACCGCAGGTACGGAAAAAGTGAAAAGAAGTTTTCCAATCCCGTCTTTCCCCAGCCTGTCTGTCGCGTGTGAAATCTGTTTCTCGCTAGATTCTTTGCGCATTCAACAAATATGCAGAAAAGAGCAGCATAGGGTCAAGCAAAAGGATAAACTCAAGCTGAAAACCCCTATTCTATTTACTAAAAAAAACTCGATAATTTCGATAATACAGTAGATACATCTGTGAAATTCGTATAAAATCAGAGCTACTTTGTTGATTTTGCAGGGTTATGTATGAAAATGATTGCCCGTATGACCCCCATTGTCCTCATTTTCGCGCTTTCGGCTTTCTCCCCGGCGTGCAGGACTTCGCCTTCGGGGACGGGTATACCGCTGGACGAGGCTATCCGGCTCGCCGTGGAGGAAATCAACGCGAGTTTTGATGCGGGCGCGGTTGTCGCTGTTATCAATTTTACCTCTCCTTCAAAGAAACTCTCCGAGTATGTTATCGAGGAGCTTGTAGGCGCCCTGGTGCGCGCAAAAAAGCTGGTGGTGGCGGACAGGAGTAACCTTGCCCTGATTCAGGAGGAACTGCGCTTTCAGCTTTCAGGGGAAGTGAGCGATGAGTCGGCTCAGGCTATTGGAAAAAAACTGGGGGCGCGGGCGATTATCACAGGCTCCCTCGCGGAAATGAACGACAGTTTTCGTTTCAGGGCCTATGCCTTGAGTGTGGAGAGCGCGGCGCGGGAAACAGCCACCCTTGTTTCGGTACGAAGCGACGAGCAGCTTCTTTTTCTTTTGGCCGGGGAAGCGGGCCCCGGTGGGCCGGGGGCATCTTCGGTTTTTCCCCGGGGGAGTGCGGCTTCTCCGGCTGCGCCGCCGGGGCCTTCCGGCCAGCCCGCTCCGTCCGCGCCCCTCCAGCCTGCTCCGCCTTCCCGGAAGTTTTCCGATAATTTTGTCTTGATTGCGGGCGGGACTTTCCGCATGGGAAGCCCCGCCTCAGAAGCGGACCGCGATGAGGATGAGACCCAGCACGAGGTAACGGTAAGCTCTTTTTATATGGGGAAGTACGAGGTAACTCAAAGTGAGTACGAGGAAGTTATGGGCAGTAACCCCAGCCATGCCAAAGGCGCAAATCTGCCTGTTGAAATGGTGAGCTGGGATGACGCCATAGAATACTGTAACACGAGGAGCCTCAAGGAGGGCCTTACCCCTGTTTATACGCGAAGCGGAGACGGAACCCTCTGGAATACAAAGGCCAACGGCTACCGCCTGCCCACGGAGGCGGAATGGGAATACGCCTGCCGCGCGGGAACCTCAGGGCCTTTCAGTACGGGAGACAACATAACCACCCACGAGGCCAACTACCACGGAAGGCGGCCCTACAACAGGAACGCCTCCGGTATGTACAGGGGAACAACCATGCCGGCGGGGAGTTTTCCCTCAAACCCCTGGGGCCTGTACGAAATGCACGGAAACGTCATTGAATGGTGCTGGGACTGGTACGCGCCCTACACCACCGCTCCCCAAAAAGACCCCCAGGGGCCGTCCCAGGGCAAGTGGAACTGGAAAGTAGGCCGTGGAGGGGCCTGGGACTGGGGCGGCTACAGGGTGCGCTCGGCCACCCGTTTTACGGGGGAGGCTTTTACGCGGCTTAATAGTTTGGGTTTTCGTGTGGCGAGGTCAAGTTTATAATTTATGTGAAGGAGGCAAGCATTGCTGCTTCGTTATAGCGCCCAGGCGCAGGGTAAGCCGCATAAACGGGCGGAAATTTATACGGCGCGGGAACACGCAATTTCCCGGCGCGACATAGACCCCGAAGCTGTAAAAATCGTGAGGCGGCTGAAGAGCGCGGGCCACAGCGCCTACATTGTAGGCGGCGCGGTGCGCGACCTTTTGGCAGGGAAAAAGCCCAAGGATTTTGATGTTGCAACAGACGCCGCGCCCCGGCAAATAAAGAGGATTTTCCGCAATTCGCGGATTATCGGAAAGCGTTTCCGCCTTGTCCACATTTTTTTTCCCGATAAAATCATAGAGGTTTCAACTTTTCGCGCGCCGGACTCAGGCGGGGACACAAATGTTTTTGGCACAATTCAGGAGGACGTGGCGCGCAGGGATTTTACGCTCAACGCCTTATACTACTGTCCCCTTGAGGAGATTATCATTGACTACATAGGCGGCGTGCGGGACATTCGCAAAAAAAAGATTGTGCCGCTTATTCCCCTCAAGGTGATTTTTTCCGAAGACCCTGTGCGTATGCTCCGCGCCGTTAAGTACGCGGCGATTCTTGGGTTTAGCCTTTCGTTTTTGACGCGGCGCAGAATCAAGGCCCAGGCTTCTCTTTTGGCGGGAATTTCCGGTTCGCGGCTTACCGAGGAGCTTTATAAAATCCTGCAGTCCGGTGAGGCCGCCCCCATATTCCGTGAAATGTACGCCCTGGGCATTGTCCGGTATTTTATTCCCGGACTGGACAAACGCCTCAAGGCTCAAGTCTTCCGCGAGAGTTTTTTTGCGGCTCTTACGGCCCACGACACGGCGGCTTTCCGCGGCATGGAAAGAAGCCTTATGATTGCCCCCCTGATTGAAGATTACGTAAAACTTCTTGCCCGTGAAGCTCTGCCGGAAAAACTTCAGTTTAAGGACGCGTACGGCGCGGTAAAAAAAATGCTCCACCCCATTGTGGCTGCCAACAAGGATATTGCAATCGCTCTTGTTCCGCTTTTCCGCAGAAAGAAGCCTTCGCGGCCCCCGAAGAGAGGGGCAGGGCGGGAAAAGCTCAGGCCAGCGGCTTCGCGGCTTTCCGCGGCGCAGGTTTAGCTTGAGGGGGCCGGTAGAGGGGGCCGCGGCCTTAAAATGCCTACGGCGCGGGAGGCGGCGTTTGAGGCTTGGGTACGGAAATGCGCCGTGATAAATCCTCCGCCCTTTGTTTGTAGGCGGGGTCGGCCTCGGCGGATTTTTTGAGGTATTCCAGGGCCGCTTCGGAGCGGCCGTCCGCGAGGGCGTTTATGCCCATTGCGTAATAGATGAGGGCGGCCTGGGCTCCTTTTTCCAGCGCCGTGGTATACTGGCTTTCCGCGGCGGCGTACTCTTTTTGCGCGTACCTAATGAGTCCCAAATAGTAGTAGGAAACAAAATCATTCGTGTCCATCTGAACTGCTTCCTGAAAATCCTTTTCCGCTTCCGCGAGGTTATTGCGGGAATACTTTTCTATGGCTCTGTGAACGAGGCTGCGTAATGACTTTTTGTTTCCTATGTATTCGATAAAGTCGGCCATGAGGATTTTTTCGTCGTACCAGCGGAAGGCTCTGTCGTACACGAGAGCCTGGTTTTCATCGAGGGAGGCGGAGGGCTGTAGGAGCGTTACCGAATCCCACAGGAGGCGGGAATAATTTTGGTCCTGGTTAGCGGAAAGAAAAGACACGAGCCCCCAGGCCTGGGGGTAGAAAATGTCTATACGCTCGTTGACTTTTTCGGGGGTCATTCTGAGGATTTCGCGCACGGGAATAAATTTTTCTCCTTTGGCGGCGGCGAGCTCTTTTAATGTGTCAAGCCAGGAGATGTTTTCGATGTAGTGTATGGTTTTTATGCTGTGGTCGTATACGGTTGTTTCAAAAAAGACGGCGAAGCCTTCCCTGAGCCACAGGGGGGGGTTGGGGATAAAGGCCCGGAGAAACTGTATAAAGGCTTGATGATTTAAGTCAAGGCGGGAGGCCGCATCGTCCTTTATGTAGCCGACAAGTTCGCACCTCGCGGGGTCTGCGTAGTGGAGGTAGGTAAAATTATCCCGCGCGTTTGACACAAAGCGCCTGAGGTAGTCCGTGTATCTTTCCCGCGAGGAGAGAATACGCACCTTCAGTTTGAGGGGAAGCCGCACGGGGTCGAAGCGGAAGTATGAGTTGTATAAATCAAAGAGAGCTTCAAGATTGCTTCCCATGCGGGCCGCGCTGTCGCGGGAGAGCTCCGAGACTACCTGATAATGGCTTGTGGAAACTTCCCAGGCCGCGGGCGTTTGGCCGGACAGCCCAAAAGAGAGCATAAAAAAAAGCGGGCAAAAAATCAGTAAGCCCTTTTTCATTTCTGTATCCTCCAGAAGAAAACTTCTTAAGATTACGCGGTTTTGAGAGCGCGCTGCCTCAAGACCGGGGGAAAATCTTATCCCCTGGGCCGCGCAAGCGATTGAAGCGGAAATCCCGCAGAAAGCGCATGGGCGCTTTCGAGGAATTGGAGCGAAAAGCGCGGTCCTTGCGCTTTTTCGCACAAGCGAAAAAGGGCGGGGATGCGCCCAAATTCTGAATTTGCGGCCTCTACCCTATATTATACTATCGATAGTTACGTTTAATTCTTGAATCATGATTCCGGTAAATCGTTCAATACTGGCCACAATGTAGGCCTGAAGGTCGTTGATGTTGGGAATGAGTTCCAGGCCGTAGGGCACGGAGATGGCCAGGTCTATGTGGTAGGAGGGGCCCTCGTTTTTGATGGTTACTTTGCGCAGTTTTATTTGGTTGTTGTTTTCCTGGAGGCAGTGCAGGAGCATCTGCGTGAGGGCGGATTCGGAGAGCGAGATTTCGCCTTTTTTGCTGAACTCAGGCCGTATGACGGATTTTTCGAATACTTCGCCGCCGCGGCCAAACTGTTGTTTGAAAAATATTTTGATGGAGTCGGCCATGGTGCGGGGGTAGTTGCGCTTCACTTCGATGGAGGGCACGGGGATGACGTGGCGTCCGTGGACGTTTCTGTGGTGCAGCGCGGTCTGGATTTCCTCTTCGGTGGCGATGTCTTCGATGGTGATGATTTTGCCGGGGGGCGGCAGGCGCAGGGTTTCGGCGATTTTTTTGACCATGCCCTCCGATGTGCCGATAATGAGGATGCGCTGGAATTTCTGCCTCTCAAGGCACTGCGCGACTTCCCTCCTGTGGATTTTGTCGTGGAACATGGCGGTTTTGACCGCGGCCATGTACGCCTGCTCTTTTTTTGCCGAGCGCCCCGCGAGGATTTTCTGGTCGCGGATAAGAAGCCCGTCATCGATAATCAGTTCAATTCCGTACTTCTGCGCAAGGAGTTTGGCGCGAAAACTTTTGCCCGTGCCGCTCTTGCCCACGAGCGCGAAAACTTTGACCCCTTTCAAGAGCCAGACGAGGTGCCGGTAGATGTTCATCATACGCGCCTTTGAGTGTACCTCTTCCGGGGGGATTTTCGCAAGGGACGGGTTTACAAGAATTTGGATGTGGGCGCATTTACGGCGCCGCGCGCCGTAAACCGCGCTTTTCGCTGCAACTCCTCGAAAGCGCCCCTGCGCTTTCTGCGGGGTTTCCGCTTCAATCGCTTGCGCGGTGAGCCGCCGCCCACGGCGGCGGCCTGAAAACAATCCGCCTGCGGCTTCGCCGCAGGCTTACATCCCCGCCCACCCCGGCTTCGCCGGGACGGGCCTGCACCCCCGCGCCGCGCAGACAAGGTTTTCAGGAATAGTTAATCAAAATTTATGTACCACTTGAAACCGTTAGGCTCTCCCGTATAGGGAACATCGTCATCATCGGTCTTCCTGTTAAGCAGCCAGGTCCAGCCCTTCTTGAAGTTGAGGCTTATGCCGCCGCCAGATAGATTCGCGTCCTCGGTTGCGTAGAAAAAAGTGGCATACTCTTTTTCTTCCCCTGCCACTACCTTCAAAAGCTTCAACTCGTTAGAGCCGTCGTCAAAACTTATTATCTGGTAAAACCTCGCGCTGGAGGGAGTTACGGTAAGTCCCTCATCCGCCATGTTTATCAGCTTGCCC
>JAITGB010000255.1 GCA_031280945.1 Spirochaetales bacterium | reverse complement strand
CCGTTGGAACCCTGAACCCCTGCGGATTCAAGGGCCGGGCCGCAGGCGGTGTGGCCCGCAACTACACCGCTTCGCACGGCGTTTGTGGCAAGGGCTATGTAGGCGCTTCCCGCAAGGGCGTTGCTGTATACCGTGGCGCAGTCGCCCACAGCGTACACGCCGGGCTGTGAGGTTTCCTGTTTGAGGTTGACCTTGTACGCGCCGTTGGCGAAAAGTTCAAGGCCGCTTCCCGCAAGAGCCGTGTTCGGGCGGAAACCTATTGCCATAATCACAAGGTCAACAGGGTATTCGCCCTTGTTGGTTTTGATGGCCTCAGCTTTGCCTGAACCCTTCACTTCCTGTACAAGCTCGCTAAAGTGAAGTATAACCCCGTTGTCCGCGAGAACTTTGTCCATATCGTGCGTAAACCAGTCGTCGTAGTAGTTGGATAAAGATGTATCAAGGGCTTCAAAAAGAAGGGCGTTTTTGCCCCGGCGCCGCACGGCTTCCGCTATTTCAACGCCTATGTAGCCAGCGCCAATGACCGCTACGTTTTTTATTTCCGGTTTATCCATGAGGCTGTTGATTCTCTTGCCGTCCTGAAAGAGTTTTACGCACTCTACGTTGGGCAGGTCCAGCCCCGGAATTTTCGGAATAATGGGGAGAGACCCCGTAGCGAGGATGAGCCTCTCGTAGCTTTCGCTTGTCTCTTTGCCGGCCTTATCCTTCGCGTAGACTTTTTTCGCCGCAAAGTCTATGCGCGTTACCTCGGTTTCCATGTGAACCACGGCCTTCTTTTTGGTGAGAATCTCCTGCGAACAGTAGAAAAGTCCGTCGGGATTATCTATCTGCCGGCCAATCCACAGGGCCGTGCCGCAGCCCAGGTAGCTGATGTTGCTGTTCCTGTCAAAAATGACAAGCTCGTTTCCTGGATAATTGTCCAGAATCGTGTTTGCCGCCGCGGTGCCCGCGTGATTCGCGCCAACCAGTACAATCTTGCTCATGCTATTTCCTCCGCTTTTGAAAAGATTTTTATCGAAAAGGTTCTATAACTCATAGCTTAAACCTTTTTGGGTTTTATTACAAACCTTTTCCGCTCTTAAAGAGGAGAACTCCCGCGAAATTTTACGGCGTTGCCGCAAAATCAGCGAGGCACGAAAATTTACAAAAGGGGGCTTCTTTTCTTTTTTCGTGAATTTTTGCGTTTTTCGCGGGGAATTTTTGAGGGGGTACGCCGCCGCGAAGCGGCGGGCAGGGGCCGTGGGCGCGCAAGGGATTGGAGGGGCACTGGTCCAACGGACCGGAGCGAAGCGCAGCCCCGCAAAGCCCGACCGTGCGCTTTTTTTGCCGGAGGCAAAAAAAGTGCGGGGATGCGCCAAAATTCTTGTGTTATAAAAAATCCTTAAAAATTTTCCGCCTTAAATGAAATACATATACGATTCGTCCGGGTCAACGGTGCCCAGAACCGAGGCGAGGGTTTTGTTGTCGATGACGCGGGCAACGCGCTCGTTTAATCTGTCGAAAACCATGAGCCTGACGCAGCGCCGTATTTTCGTTTCAGTTTCATGGGGGGAGGGGGGGTCGGCCACCAGCATATCCCCTTCGAGGGAACGCAGGGCGTCGCCTATGTTGATTTCTTCGGGGGACAGGGCAAGGGCATACCCGCCGGAGGCTCCCTTGACCGAACGGATAAAACCGGCGCGCCTGAGGAGAACCGCGACCTGTTCAAGATAGCGTACGGAAATGCCCTGCCGCTCGGCGACGCTTGCGAGGGCAACGTGGGGCTGGTCTCTGTGTTCGCCCAGGTCAATGAGGAGGCGCACTCCATAGCGCCCGCGTGTGGAAATTTTCATATTACATACTCCGGCTCATCGATAACGCTGTAGGCCCTCACAAGGTCGGCGAGAGTGATGTTGTCCACACACTCTGTAATTTCACTGTACAGTTCCCCCCAGGTGTGCCGGCTCAGGCAGTAAGACTGTGCGGGACAGGACTGCGAGGTAACGCACGAGACGGGCTCCAGGGGGCCCTCGGCCACGCGCAGAATATCGCCTACGCTGATTTCGCCATCGGTCTTTCCCAGATGGTAGCCTCCCAGGGGGCCCCGGCCTGAACTGATAATTCCCGCTTTTTTGAGGGGAATAAAAAGCTGCTCCAGATACCCCTCAGGAAGCCCTGTCAGCTCGGCGATGCTGTGGGTGCTTGTGTAGCTGCTGCCGGGAAGCAGGGCCAAACATAAAAGAGCTTCAAGAGAATAGCGGCCTTTTGTCGAAATTTTCATGGCTCTCCCTCTTTATGAAAATATAATTATACGGAAAAAGCAATGAGACGAAAACAAAACTTCTCCGCGCCGGATAACCTCTTTTTCAAAAAAACTTTTATATGCGCGCACATAAAACTATACGCAGCGCCTCAAAGCCTCGTCAAGGTCGGCGATAATGTCATCCGCATTCTCTATTCCTACGGAGAGCCGCATCAGCCTGTCGTTCACCCCTGCCGAAAGCCTCATCGCCTCAGGAATGGCCCCGTGGGTCTGCACCACAGGATAGGTAATAAGGGATTCCACCCCTCCGAGGCTTTCCGCAAAAAGGACAAGGGAGACGTTTTTCAAAATAACAGGCGCGTGCGCGGGGTTTCTCAAATAGAAAGAAATCATGCCTCCGCAGCCCCGCGCCTGCCGCTTCGTAAGCTCATACTGGGGATGGTCGGGAAAACCCGTAAAAAAAACCTTCTCCACAGCGGGCTCTTCCCGCAGCCACTGGGCAATGCGCAGGGCGTTTTTTTCGTGCCTCTGCATACGCAGGGCCAAAGTTTTCAGGCCCCGCAGAACAAGCCAGGCGTCAAAAGGCGCAAGGCTAGCCCCCTCGCTCTTCTGGGCGGCGCGCAGGGGTTCCTCCAGGGCGTCATCGCTGTGAACAAGAAAGCCCGACAAAGTATCGTTGTGCCCCGCGAGGTACTTCGTGCCGCTGTGGACAACAATATCCGCCCCCAGCGCGAGGGGATTTTGAAAATACGGCGAAAGAAAAGTATTATCCACAATGAGCCTGCCTCCCCGCCCGTGGATAAGCTGGGCGCACAGGGCAATATCGGTAACCTTCATCATGGGATTCGAGGGAGTTTCGACAAAAAGCGCCCGCGTCTGGGGCCTCAGGGCCGCTTCAATTTTGGCCGGAACGCTCGTGTCCACCCAGGAAAAAGAAAACCCGTACCGGCTGTAATACTCGTTAAAAAGCCGGAAAGTCCCCCCGTACAAATCCTCCGAAACAATAATATGGTCTCCCGGCTCGTAGAGCTTGATGAGCGCCGAAATCGCCCCCATCCCCGAAGAAAACGCAAGAGAGTATTTTCCGCCCTCTATCAGGGCGAGAGATTTTTCAAGCTCGCTGCGCGTGGGGTTCACCGCCCGCGAATAATCGAACCCTGTCGTCTCCTCCAGGCCCGGGTGCCGGAAAGTTGAACTCTGATAAATGGGCGTTGTAATTGCCCCCGTTACCGGCTCAAATGGCGTCGCCCCGTGAACAACAAGAGTATCAAGAGAACGGCCGTCCCTGGCTCCTTGAGAAGCATTTTTCTGATTCATTTTATATGAATTGTAGGATATAATTTCAAAAAAAACAAGTTCCTCCAGGGGCTTGAGCATTCACTTTTTTTGAAGACTCATGGCGCATTTTTTACGGCCTGTGGCCGTAAAAAACCGGGCTATCCGCTCCAATCCAGCGGATTTTGCTTTGCAAAATCCGCAAGGATTTCCGCTTCTATCCCTTGCGCGGCCCACGGGCGAGCAGCAATCCCGAAGGGATTGCGACCAGCCAGGACGCATGGGCGAGCAGCAAACTCGAAGAGTTTGCGACCAGCCAGGACGCATGGGCGAGCAGCAAACTCGAAGAGTTTGCGACCAGCCAGGACGCATGGGCGAGCAGCAAACTCGAAGAGTTTGCG
>JAITGB010000233.1 GCA_031280945.1 Spirochaetales bacterium | reverse complement strand
CTCGCCCGCCTGCACCGCCGCACCTTCATCATACTCATAAGTAACTTCCGCGAAGAAGACGGCGAATCCCTCTCGTGGATACTGCCTCGCCTGCGCCTGCGGCACCTCCTCCTCCTCGTAAGTTTCCGCGAACTTGAAGCCGAAGAACTCTCGCGTCAAAAAAGCCGCGCCCCCCTCACCGTCCTCGAAAGCTCAGCAGCCTTCTCCTACCTCGCATCGCGCCGCCAGCTTTACACCCAGTGGGAACACTCCGGCCTCCTCACCCTTGAAACCTCCCCCGCGGAAATCTCCTCCAGCCTCATAAACCGCTATCTCAGCGTAAAAAGGTCGGGAAGACTGTAGGGGAGGCGGGCGCATTTTTGCACGTATACTTATGCCGAAGACCGGAATCGAACCGGCACAGCGTATTAGGCCGGGGGATTTTAAGTCCCCTGTGTCTACCAATTCCACCACTTCGGCGCGCCCCTCATACTATCCCGCCTCTGTGCACCGCGTCAACTTGCGCAATCTGCCCGGCCCCACACGGGCCATGTAAGCCGCGCGCCGGAACAGACAAAAAAAGCCCCGCCTAAGCGGGGCCGCATACCAAACTCTTCTCCACACCCTACCAGGTGTCGAGCATATCATCCTCATCACGGCTTTCCTCGGTAAAAAGGTCCGTAATTACCCTGAGGTCGTCAAAGTACAAATAGTAGCTCCCGTAGGTCTCCGTCAGGTCGCAGTCAATCCTAAAACCCAGAAAAGATATTCCCGTAAGAGTGCCGTAGTGCGGATTTCTCTGCCCAATTTCCGGCGGAACCGCAAAAGTAAGCTGTTTCCAACCCGAAAAATTAAGAGTACCCACGGTAAGCTCAAAAGGCTTTCCGTTAAAATCGCGGAAAATCGCCCTGAGGGTGTGATTGACGTTTCTCCCCACAACCCAGACCGACAAGGTTTTTGCAATCCCCGCGATATTAATAGGCCGCGAAGGTTCAATAGCGATTGTGGCATCCCCCCTGTGGAAGAACTCCGTCTTGATACCCAAAACGTATTTGTCTTCCTCCTTTATGCCTATAGCTTCCTCATCGGGAATAGGCTTTTTGGCCGCGGGAGCGCCCTCCATGCGGCGCGGACTCGTAATGCCCTGGTCCATGGAAATCGTCGCCTTCCAGAAACCCGCATCCTCGAACTTGGAAAGGGAAATCTCCTTCAACTTTTGCTGGGCGGAATCCTTGTTTGCCTCCAGAGCCTGCCGGGCCGCATCGTTAACAGGGTCAACAGGCTGCTGGGCCTGCTGGCCAAAAGCCGCAGCGCCCGCAAGAAAAACAAAACTCGCAAAACATATAATCTTTTTCATGGAGGACTCCTAATTACTCGCCGTTTCGGACCAGAGCTGGTCTATCTTCTTGGGATTTGCCAGGTCCTCGCCGTCAAAGAGGCTCTCAAACATATCCGTAAAAATCTTGAACTCGTCAAAATAAACGCGAAAATCCTCGACCCTCTCGCCCGGCTTCGTCCAGATAACGAACTTGACTAACTTCAAACCCTTCAAATTCGGAGCGTACACCACAGCCTGGGGAATACCCCGGGGAACGTTTACCCTGAGGTTCTTCCAGCCCTTGTACTTGATACTGCCGAATTTCATAACATGATTGATTCCCCTGTAGTCAAGAAGATGGGCCTCCAGGTAGTAATCATAGTTTGAGCCCCAAATCCAAATGTCCATGTTCTTTACCCGCCCGGGCAGAAGAATAGGGTTAGGAACGAGGGAGCCGTCCTCCGCCTTTTTCGCGGGAATGAGCTCAATGAAGTTATCCGCCTTGCGGTCGAACCTTCCATGGATTCCCAAAGAACGGTAAGTTACCCCCTCAGGAGGCTCCCTGTGCAGGGCCTGGGCGATACTCGCCACGTAGGCAACCTTGGGAAACTCCTCCACGATTTTTTCCGGGTCGTTGGGGTCCCGCACTATTGTGCGGAATTTGCTCGCCTGAACTATCCAGGGCCGCTCATCCTTCGCCTCGGGGTCCGGATTCGGGTTATCAAACTTTTCGATAAGAATTGACTGCAGATTCTCCGTAATTTCGTCCGAAAAAGCAGAATCGGCAAGTAGAAAAAAGAGGAATAGGCTCAGTAAGAGAAAGCCGCCTTTTTTCATTTTCTACTCCTTTGCGTTCAATATATAATACGCTTCTAACAAGCTTTACTCTATTATATTTCCAACGATAATCTTTGTCAAATACTTTTGGGCTGTTTTTGAAGGTTTCTTTATTTACTTTTAGAGGAAGGATTTGGGCGCATTTTTTCGGGGGACCCGAAAAAACCGGGCTTTGCGGGGCTTCGGACTTGCCCTTGCGGGCAAGTCGCCTTCGGCCCCCTCCAATCCCTTGCGCGGGTGAGGATTTTGCCCCGCAAAATCCTCACGGAGGGTTGCGCCTAAATTCCCTATTTCCTATTCCCTGTCTACTTCACAAAGCTGTATTTTTTCTCAATAATAAATCATAAACAAAAACGGGGAGGCTTTATGGACGAGCGCGGCGGTTTTGGCAAGGTTACGCGGGCGTATGCATGGCTGGCGTTTGCTGTGTGTGTGGGGATTGCTGTGTGCATTGCGCTTTTTGCGGGGCTTTCGGGCTGTTCGGCGGCGAGAAGGCTGCCGGGGCCGGACGCGGGCGTTGTGTCGGCTTTTACGGGGGGGCTTGTTTCCCGCGGGGAGGCTGTGCGGGTTGTTTTTACGGAGAGTAAGGACACGGGGTCGCCTATTCCCGCGGGGGCTTTTACGCTTGAGCCTGCGGCGGAGGGGGAGCTTTCGTGGGAGAATGAGTGGACGCTGGTGTTTTCGCCTTCGGTTCCTTTTGCGGCTTCGATGTCATATAGGGCTGTTGTGAATCCTGCGCTTTTGGGGGGCACGGGGCGGGTTTTTGCTTTTGAGTTTACGACTTTGCCTCCGTTTTTGGCTGTGCGTTTTGATGCTGTTCGTTTTGACGGGGAGGGGAGCGCTTTTATTTCGGGTTGTGTTGAGGCGGAGCGGGGCGTTTCGCTTGAGGATGCGGTGAGGGTTGTGAGGCCGGTTTCGGGGGGCCTGGGAAATCCGGAATGGAGGGCGGAGAACGGGCTTTTCTTTTTTTCTTTTGCTCCTGTTCCTCAGGAGAAGAGCGGGCGGAGGCTTGAGATAGGCTGGGACGGGGGCCCTGTGGGTTCACGGGAGAGGGGGAGTTCAACTTTTGTGATTCCGGGGCGCGAGGAGGGTTTTGAGGTTCTGGATATTCGTCAGCTTGAGAGAAATACTTTTGAGATTACTTTTTCTTCTCCTCTTAAGCGTAATCAGGATTTGCGGGGGTTTATTACTCTTACAGGGGGGGCTGGGGGTTCGCAGGCGGGAGGCATGGGGGGGATGAGTTCTCCGGCTGCGGATGGGGCGATTCGTTTTTCCCGTGAGCAGAATGTGGCGCGTGTTTTTTCCGGTTCGGGTATTGCGCCGGGAGATGTTCTTTCTGTGCGGGAGCTTGAGGATGCGCGGGGGAGGAGGCTTGTGCGGCCTGTTCAGTATACGGCTTCTTCGCGCTGGGAGCTTCCTGCTGTGCGTTTTGCGGGTTCGGGGAATATTCTGCCGACAAGCCAGGGTTCGAGCATGGTTGTGGAGGCGCGCAACATTTCGGGTCTTATCGTTGAGGCTTTTCAGATTCCGGGCAGAAATCTTGTTCAGTTTTTGCAGGTGAACTCTATTTCGGGTACGCGGGAATTAAACAGGGTGGGGGAGCCGGTCTGGTCGCGGGCTTTTGATTTTCCCTGGGAGGAGGGGCACAAGAACCGCTGGCTCAGGCGGGGTCTTGACCTTTCGGAGCTTGCGCGGAGGTTTCCGGGCGATATGTTCCATATCCGCGTTACTTTCAGAAAGCGTCATGTTCATTATGTGTGTCCGAACTCGCATCCTGATTTTTCTCATCTTGAGTTTCCGGGGGATGAACTTCCGCCTCTGGGCCGCAGCGGTGAGGATGGGGAGCCCAGTTACTGGGATTCCTACCTGCCGGACAAGTGGGACAGCGATTGGTACAGTTATGTGGATGACCCTGACCATCCTGCTTTTTATACGTTCTATGGGCACAATAACAAGGAAGTAACTGCCGGCAGGAATGTTCTTGTGTCGGACCTGGGGCTGATTGCAAAGCGTGCGGCTTCGGGTGAGTGGCTTGTGGCGGCGAGCGACCTGCGCACCGCGCGTCCTCCCCAGAGCGTGGAGTTTGAGTTTGTAAACTATCAGGGGCGGGTTCTTGAGACGGTGAGAGCGAGCGGGAACGGTATGGCTATGCTTAGGCCTCAGGTGTCTCCTTCGTTTATTTTTGCGCGCTCTGAGGGGTCTTTGGCTTTTCTCAAGTTGAATGAGGCGGATGCTCTTG
>JAITGB010000201.1 GCA_031280945.1 Spirochaetales bacterium | reverse complement strand
CGTCCCCCGGCGGGGGGGGCGGCGGCGCCCCCCCAACAGTCCTTTAATAGTCTTCTCCTTGTCCAGAGCCGCTGTATGCGGCGTTACCTGTGCAGCGATTTTTCACTTTTGTATACCCTGACTCCAATTTTAGTCCAAAAAATTTACCCACGCAAGGGGAAGGCGGTTGGGTTTTTCCCCGGAACGTCCCGCGTTCTCCGGTATACTGTGCGGATTCCTTTGTAAATCTGTCAAGCCTTTTTCATTTTCGGCAGTTTTTGAGGGGAATGTGATACCGTTTTTTGGGAGGGGTTTTGAGGAGCTGGAGCGGCTCGCCCCCCTCAAAAACGCGATTAGGGCCAAAGCCGCGCAAGGGATTGGAGGGGGCCGAAGGCGTCTTGGCCGCCAGGCCAAGACCGAAGCCCCGCAAAGCCCGGTTTTTTGCCCAACGGGCAAAAAATGCGCCCCTGTTTTTCTTGACACACTGCATATATGCGACTAAAATGCGGTTATTACTATTAAAAGAGCGCTTATTCAGGAAAAATGCAAGGAGAATCACATGAAAAAACTGTTTTCCGTAGTATCAATTCTGCTCATTTTGGCAGCGGCCGGCGGCTGTTCCAAAAAAAGCGAAAGTGTGGAGGCGGCCAAGACCTATGAAATGAAAATAGGCCATGCGCAGCCGGAGGGGAATCCGCGGCAAATTTCGCTGCAGGCGTTTGAAAAGTACGTTGAAGAGAAGACAAGCGGCGCGGTGCAGGTTACGGTGTATCATTCGGGGCAGCTTGGTACGGAAAAGGAGATGCTTGAGCAGGTCTGTTCCGGCGTTATTCAGGGTTTCCGGGGCGGGCAGTTCGACTTTTTGCCGAAGCTCCTGATTTTTTCGCTTCCTTTCCTCTGCGAAAATGCTGACGAAATCAACCGCTTGATGAATTCCGATTTTGCGCGGGAAGTGTGCGCGGATTCGCAGAAAGACGGGGCGATTATTTTGGGTCTTGGCGATGCGGGCGGGTTTCGGCAGTTTTCGAATAACAAGCGCGCCATCACGAAGCCCGCGGACCTTGCGGGTTTGAAGATGCGTACCAACGGCATGGATACGATTGACAAAACATTTAAGGCCCTGGGGGCGAGTACGGTGTCCATTCCTTATGCGGATTTGTACATGGCGCTCAAGACCGGCGTTGCTGACGGGCAGGAGAATCCGTGGGTCAACGTTGTGGGCATGAAATTTTTTGAGGTGCAGAAGTATTTTACGGCTATCAAGTATCAATTCCACCCGGACCCTTTCTATGTAAACCTCGCCTGGTATAATGGTCTTCCTGAAAACTTTAAGAAGATTATGCAGGAAGCGAGCATTGAATCCATGCTGGTAAACAACAAGGCGATTGCGGACAATCAAGAGGCGGCGCTTAATGAAATCAAAAAGCACGCAGAGGTGTATGAGCTTTCAGCCGCAGAGCGGGATGCGTTCAAAAAAGCTGTTGAGGTGGTGTATGACCAGTATTTGCAGGAAGGAAGGCTGACCCAGGCGGAGCTTGATACCATGCGGAAAATCATCGCGGGTAAGTAGCCCCTGATACGTTTTTACCATAAGCCGCATAAAGCGACATAGTGTTTGTGTTGTCTTTATGCGGTTTTTTTATGGAATATGCTGTAGCAAACAAGGAGGAGGCTCATGGAAAATCGTTTATCCGGGATTATGAGTAAAGCCGGAAAGGTGTTATACAAAATTTATGTGGGTATTGGTATCGCGTCGATGGGGCTGGTTGCGTTATGCGTGATTTATGCTGTTATTGCGCGGTATTTTTTCAGTGTGTCTCACCGGCAGATGGAAGAATTTATCACGACTGTTTTTGCTTTTACGACTTTTTGGGGGATAGGGATTTGTTTTATTGAAAGGGAACACGTTGCGATAGATTCGGTTGTTAATATGTTTCCGCCTTTGGTGAGAAAAGCCGCGCTTTTTTTTAATTATGCGGTGGTGCTGCTCGTTCTGGCTGTTATGCTGTATTTCGGCGCACAGTACGCGCTCAAGTACGGGCATCAAATTTCCTTTGGCATGAGGATTCCTATGGCCTGGATGTACGGGATTATTCCCGCGGGCTGCGCTATTGGTATCGTGTGTGTGCTTGTGAATCTGGGGAAGGATATACTGGCCCTGTTGGGCGGACGGACACACCGGGAGGAGAATTAATTATGGCTATGCTCATTTTGCTGGTATTCTTGCTTATTTTTGCGGTTTTGGGTATTCCTGTCGCTTTTGCCATTGGCGCTTCAAGCCTGGCATATATTGAAGCCTTTGTGCCTGAGTTTGCCCAGATGCTGCCCCAGAGGGTGTGGGGCGGGGTATTTAGTTATTTAATGATAGCCATGCCGCTTTTTATGCTTGCCGGAGAACTTATGAATACGGGGGGCATTACCCGGCGCATTATCGATTTTAGCATGTATGTGGTGCGGCCTGTGCGGGGCGGTTTGGGGGAGGTGAACATTATCGGCAGTATGCTGTTCGGGGGCATATCCGGTTCTTCGGTGGCGGATACTTCGGCTTTGGGTTCAATTCTGATTCCGGCAATGCAGGCAAAGGGCTATCCGCCCCGCGTGAGCGCGGGCATAACGGTTGCCTCTTCAACAATGGGGATGATAATTCCGCCGTCAGTTCCTATGATTGTGTATGCCATGGTTTCCGGCGCGTCGGTGGGGAAGCTGTTTATTGCGGCGCTTATTCCGGGCCTTCTCATTGGTATTCTGCAGCTCATCGTGTGTTATGTTATTTCGGTCAAAAAGAATTATCATCCCAGACCGGAGGCGTTTGTATTTAAGCATTTTCTTGCCTCTACTCTGTTGGGGCTTCCCGCCATCCTGATGCCGCTTATTATTATCATCTTTATCAGCTTCGGTATTTGTACGGCAAGCGAGTCGGCGGGAATTGCGGTGCTGTACTCTCTTTTTCTGGGTTTTATGGTGTACCGGGAATTGACGTTTTCGAGCGTTATCAAGGCTTTGAAGAGGACTTTGATTTCTTCCAGCGCCATTATGCTGATTATCGGTTTTACGATGATTTTTACCTGGCTTTTGACTATGGCAAATATTCCGTCGGTCATAGCGGGTTTCTTTCTTGCGATGCAGCTTCCCGCCTGGGGCTATGGCCTTATGTTTGTGGCGCTGATTCTTGTAATCGGTACTTTTGTTGATGTTTCTCCGGCCATTCTTTTACTGACGCCGATTATGCTTCCGATTATGCGGGAGGTTGGTTTTAGCGACCTGCAGTTCGGGGCCATGATGATAACGGGTCTGGCAATTGGTCTTGTTACGCCTCCTGTGGGTATGTGTTTGAATGCGTGCACCAAAATCAACAAGATGCCGATTGCTGAGATTTTTAAGGGCGCTGCGCCTTTTGTGGTGTGCAATGCTGTTGTTCTTGTGGCAATCAGCGTTATACCTGGTTTGACTACCTGGCTGCCGTCTATCATATCGTATTGAGGTGCAGGCGGGAGGGGCGGGTTTTGAGGCGCGGGGGTGGAGGCCGCAATGTCAACAACTTAAGAAAATGCGCCCATCTTACAGGAACACCTTATTTCTGCCGAAAATTTAATAATCGGCTCTGATGCGAAACGCAGAATGGATTATGCGCACGATTGCGGTTATACTTGGGTGAAGAGGATTTAAGAAAAAGTGCAAAGAGGTTTCGCCGGAGTTCTTCTGGCTCTAACAGCGGTTTTTCCCCTTCCCGCGGCGGACTTTAACGATGTGTACGCAGACGTGCAGGACCGTTTCAACTTTTTGCAGGACCCCAACGCGGGGCTTACGGTTTTTCCGATTCTGACTATTCCATTGGGCGGCGAGTACGAGGGTATGGGAACGGCCTACACTGCGGTGGCGCGCGATTCGAGTTTCTTCGACGCGAACCCCGCGGCCTCCTCCATGCTCA
The DNA here is from genome assembly GCA_031280945.1 of Spirochaetales bacterium. GTDB lineage: Bacteria > Spirochaetota > Spirochaetia > DTKZ01 > DTKZ01 > JAISAF01. The sequence goes on along the minus strand of JAITGB010000201.1, from coordinate 2,865 downwards.
AGTACACGGAGGTTTCGCTTCTGCACAACAACTGGATTGCGGACACGAATATAGAGGGTGTGGTGTACGCAAACCGCGAGGATGACCTGGGCTACGCCTTCGCGGGCAAATTCCTCTACGTGCCTTTTACGGGTTACACGCATTGGGGCGAGAGGAGTGGCGCGGGGTACTATTCGGAGTCGATTTTTATCGGAAACGTTTCGCGGAATTTTTTGGCGGACTATTACTTTGGGGGGATTTCTCTGGGCGCGAACTTCAAGGCGGCCTACCGTCATGTGTCGGCGAGCATCGCTGCGGGACAGTCCGCGGCGGGGGTTATGGCGGACTTGGGACTCCTTACGCGCTTTAACTTTTTCAAGCCTTACTATTCCCGCGATAAAAACGCGGCCTTCGGCCTTGTGGTGAGAAATCTGGGGCCTCCTGTTCTGGGCGAGCCTGTGCCTTCGTCTTTAAGCGCGGGTTTTGCCTACTCTTTTTTCCGGCCTGTTCTTCTTGCGCTTGACCTCAACATTCCTTTTTCGTTTAACCCTGCGGCCGAGCCTGCGCAAAAGCCGGGGGGAGCCCTGGGGACAACTGTGGCCCTGACGAATTTCTTTTCCGTGCAGGGGGGTTTGCTTCTGAAGGGGGGAAATCCGCGTTTCAGCGTGGGGAGTACGGTTAACCTTCCGCAGTTTACCCTTGTTGTAAACTATACCCTTGATATGACGACCCAGGTGGGAAAGCCTGACCGTTTTAGTATAGCCATGAAGATTAATCTGGGGGATAACGGCAGGGCGGAACGTTTCAGGCAGGCTGAGGAGTATTACCTTCAGGGCATCGAGCATTACGCGCGGGGTAATCTTGCGGGGGCTATTGAATATTGCCAGAAGGCTCTCCAGACAGATTCTTCGTACACTCCCGCGCAGGAAACAATAGATACTGTTGTCAGGACGCTTGAGCTGCAGGAGCGTATGGACGCGCTGCAGAGGATAGACTAGGAAAAACCGTGCCGAAAACTTTGCGTAAGAATTCGGGGAAAAATTCGAGGTTTTCTTTTGACGAATACTACGGGGCTGTTTTCGGCGGGCGCTGGCCGGGCCTGAAAGAGGCCCTCCAAAGGCCTCCCCGGCCCTCGGCCTTTGGGGAGGGGCTTCTTTGTCCCTATTACCTGGACAGGGCTTCGGTTTTTGCTGCGCGGGCCCTCGGCGAAACAGGTTCCTGCCGCGTCCTTGATATGTGCGCGGCTCCGGGAGGGAAAACCCTGGTTCTTGCTTCTACACTGGGGCAAGGCGGGGAGATTGTGGCCAACGAGCGTTCCTCCCAAAGGCGAAAGAGGCTGAAAACGGTTCTGGACGCGCACCTTGCTCCGGCTCTGCGGAGCTGTGTTGCGGTTACGGGCCACAATGCGGCGGTCTGGGGCCTCCACGAAAAAAACGCCTACGACAGGGTTCTTCTGGACGCGCCCTGCTCTTCGGAGCGGCACCTTGTCCTCCAGCCCCGGTATCTTGCGGCCTGGTCGCCTTCGCGGAGCCGCAGCCTTGCCCGGCAGGCCTACGCGATGCTCCTCGCGGCTCTGGATGCGGCAAAGCCGGGGGGCCTCCTCCTGTACTCTACCTGCGCCCTTCTTGAGGCGGAAAACGATGAGGTTATCCGGCGGGCTCTTGAGCGCAGGCCGGGAGCTTTTACGCCCATTGCCCCTTTGTGTGCGGAAAAGGCTGCTACCCTCTCCCTGTCGCTGGAGAAAACCCGTTTCGGCAGCCTCATACTCCCCGATACCTCGGACGGCGCGGGCCCCTTGTACTTTGCGCTTCTGCGGGTGGGATAAACGAAAAATGCAGGCTTTTGACGAGAGACGTTTGCACGGCAGGCGTATTTTCCGTATACTAACGGCATGATATTTGAACAAACCGTTATCATACCCAAAAATCACAGACTTCATCTGGACCTCGAACTGCCGCAGGCCATGCCTTCGGGTGAAGCTTCAATAACTATTACCGCTGCCGGTACAGAACCCGCACGGGAACCTGTTGTACTTCCTCCGCTTCCTTCACGAGAAGAACTTTTGGAGAAGGCCGGTAAACAATATCTGGACTGGAAAAAAAGCGGCATAGACCCCCTGATTGAACTGCGCAAGTCCTTAAAGGGCAAGCAGGTTTTTGGGGTAGACGCGCTTGAATACCAGCGGAAGATACGCGATGAATGGAGGTAACGGTGAACGGTTTGTGCTAGACACAAACACTATTATACTTTTCCTTGACGGCAAAATTGGCGCACTTCCTGAGGGCGCCCGCCTTGTCAGCATTATTACTGAAATGGAACTCCTGGCATTTCCGAACCTGACACGGGAAGGCGAAAAAAACATACAAAACTTTTTGGAGCGTGTAATGATATATCCTCTCACCGCCGCCATAAAAGACGAAGCAATACGGCTCCGGCGCTTTGGCAATCCGCATCTCAAATTGCCTGACGCAATAATTGCCGCAACAGCGATAAACCTTGAAGCGGCGCTTGTTACCAATGACGCAGGTATACACGCTCTCACATGGCCTGGGCTGTTTGTGGCGGGGGCTGCGTAAGCGGCTTGCGCAAAATACTTTAGAATGTTGTACTACTCCTATCCATGAATGACATTGAAGGCCTCAACCCCCGCCAGAACGAGGCGGTTACAACACTTGAGGGGCCGCTCCTTATCATCGCAGGGGCGGGTTCCGGCAAAACGAGGGTTATTACGTTCAGAATCGCCCGTATGCTTGAGGCGGGAATTCCGCAGAGCGCGATTCTTGCCCTCACCTTTACGAACAAGGCAGCCCGCGAAATGCAAAGCAGGGTCAAAACCCTCACCGCGCGAAAGCTCACAAACCTTGTGGTTTCCACTTTTCACGCTTT
>JAITGB010000197.1 GCA_031280945.1 Spirochaetales bacterium | reverse complement strand
GATTTCGTACCGTGACTGGAGTTCAGACGTGTGCTCTTCCGATCTATACACCGGAAAAACAAAACCAATACTGTCATCGGCAAACTCGAACTGCCCCTCTTTCAGAAGCTGCGGAATCGAATACAATTTTCCGCCCAGCGTTTTTGCCGCATACAAACTATTTCCTGTTGCCGTAAAATAAAAAATTGTCATGGTTTTTCTCCTTAATTTTGCGGCGCAATTTTCACCTGAGAAGCGCAGGCGCGTCAAGTCTTGTTTGTTCACTTATTTCTCAGCAGCCTGGATTGGAGGGGGCCGAAGGCGTCCTGGCGGGGCCGGCCTTTGGCGGCCCCGCCAGGACCGGGGCTGCCGCGGCAGCCCGGGTCCTGGGCGCGCAAGGGATAGAAGCGGAAATCCTTGCGGATTTTGCAAAGCAAAATCCGCAAGGATTGGAGCGGATAGCCCGGTTTTTTACGGCCACAGGCCGTAAAAAATGCGCCCAAAATCTTGACGAGAATTTTATGGTGTGCTATAGTGCCTGTACCTCTTTAACGGCGGCCTGGTCCGCTGTTCAATTTGTCCACGAGGAGGAACAGATGAGGCATTATGAGGTGGCCTGCGTTTTCCGGCAGGAGGACGATATTTTTAACCGCGGCAAGGAGATGGTCAAGTCGGAGTTGACGGGGCTTGGGGCGGTTGTTACGGGCGAGGAGGACATGGGGCAGCGGCCTTTGGCGTATCCTGTAAAACGGGAGACGCGGGCGCATTACCTTGTGTTTCTGGCGGATATGGAGCCCGCGAAGGCGCGGCTCATTGAGGATGCTCTTAAGCTCAAGACTGAGCTTTTGAAAGTCATGGTCGTCAACAAGGAAAAATAAGGGGGCGGGCCGTGGCTGATGTAAACAGTGTTATTCTTGTCGGCAGGCTTACGCGCGATGCGGCTCTCAAATTTACCAATACGGGGCTTGCTATTTGTGAGTTTGCTTTGGCGCTCAACCGGAGGGTAAAGTCGGGGGACAGGTGGACGGACGAGGCCCATTTCTTCGATGTTACTTTGTTCGGCAAGCAGGGCGAGGCTGTTTCCCAGTATCTTACCAAGGGTACGCAGGTTGCTATTCAGGGTGAGCTGCGGCAGGACCGCTGGGAGCAGGACGGTCAAAAGCGGAGCAAAATAAAAATCGTTGCGAACAATTTGCAGCTTTTGGGGGGGAGGCCGCAGGGGGACGGCGGGGAGCGTTTTTCCCGCAGCTCTCCGCCGGCGGGGGAGGTTTCCGGCGGGGACGAGGGGTATTCTCCCCAGAGTTCTCCCGAGTCTTTTGAGGATGATATTCCCTTTTAACATTTTGCTATTTTTCACACTCATGGCGTTAAGCCACTATGTATGGAGGAAATTATGTCAGATGAATTGAACGAAAATGAAAATATGGTTGAGGAAAAAGAGGTTCTGGACACTCAGGAGCTTGAGTCTATGGACGAGCGGGGGGGGCCTGAGAGGGGCAGAATGGGCCGTCAGGCTGTTCCGGGCAGGGGCGGCGCGAAGGTTTTTTTCAAAAAGAAAATTTGTAAATTCTGCGCCCAGAAGCTCAAGGCGGATTATAAGGTTCCCGAGGCCCTGCGGCGGTTTACGACGGACAGGGGCAAGATTCTTCCGCGCCGCATTACGGGAACCTGCGCGAAGCATCAGCGCGCCCTGACTGTGGAAATCAAGAAGGCCCGCTGTCTTGCGCTTCTGCCTTTCGTTGAAAAGTAACGATAAGGGAGCCATGGCCGCAACCAAAAAACACGCCGCGGCACTGGAGATTGCTGTTCTTGCGGCGGCTTCCGTTATTTTTTTCAAACTGAGCGTTTTTTTGCTGGTCTTTGTTATTCCTTTGGCGCTTTTGTACCGGCGGCGGGGGTTTTACGGGGGGCTGTGCGGGTCGTGCGCGGCGGCGGCGGGGATTTTGGGGCTGCGGCTTTACGAGGCTGCGTCTTTGGGCGGGGGTGTAAACGCGGGGCTTCTTCTTGTGGAGTTTACGATTCCGGGGGCTTTTCTTGTGGGGCTTGCGGTTCTTGAGGCTCCGCGGTTTTCGCGTTTTCCTTCCTGGAAGAGGCTTCTTGGCGCTACTTTTGCCGCTCTTCTTGTGAGTCTGCACCTTGTGTACTTTATCGCTACGAGCGCGGAGTACGAGGCTCTTCTTAAGGCTCAGGTTGAGGCGACTTTGCGCTATATTACGGAGGCCCAAGGGGAGCAGGGAACTTTGGCCTTTGTGAGCGTGGAGGAGATTACGCGGCTTTCGCGGCTTGTTTTTCTTGATACCTACCTTGCGGGGTACTTTGTTACGCTTGCGGCGAACTGGGTGATTGGCGTGAGAATGGCTATGCGTATGGGGGGCGAGATGAGGGAATTTCCCGCATACAGGTCTTTTCGTATGCCGGACGGGGCGGTGTGGATTTTTCTTCTCTCCTGGGCTGTTGTTTTTATTTCGCGTTTTCGTTCTCTTGGTTTTGGGGAAATCGCGGCCTGGAACACCGCGCTTCTTGTTTCCATTTTGTACGCTTGCCAGGGCGTGGGAATTATAAAGAGCTGGACCTATGATATGGCTCCTGTGGGCAGGTTTGCCGTAACGGTTATGCTTTTTACCCTGCTTTTTGTGCCGGGTTTGAGATTTATTGTGATTGCGGGAGTTCCGCTCCTTGGGGTAACGGAGCTTTGGATACATTACAGAAACAAAATAAGGAGTTGACCTGTTATGAATACTAAGGTGATTCTTGTTCAGGATGTAAAGAATCTTGGGGAGGAGGGGGATGTCCGGGAGGTTGCGCGGGGCTATGCGCGGAATTTTCTTCTTCCCCGTAAGTTTGTTGTTCCCTATACGAAGGGGAATCTTGCTCTTCTTGAGACGCGGAGGGCTGTTATAGAGAAGCGCAAGGAGGAGAAGCGCCGGCAGGCCCAGGGCATAAAGGAGAGAATAGAGTCTGAGATTTTGAAGATTTTTATGCCTATGGGCGATAACGGCAAACTTTTTGGGTCAGTTACAAACGCGACCCTGGCCGATGAACTGCAGAAGACGGGAATCATCGTTGAGCGCAAGAGGATTGAGGTTCCGGGTCATACTCTGAAGAGTCAGGGAAACTACAAAATCAAGGTGCGGCTCTACGAAAACGAGGAGGCTTCTCTTTCTGTGGCAATCAATCCGAAAGAGGAGGAGAAATCCGCTGCTGTTTCGGCTGCCGCCACGGTTTCTGCGGGAGCTTCGGCTGCGGTTCAGGGAGAACAGTTTCAGGCGGAAGCTCCC
>JAITGB010000116.1 GCA_031280945.1 Spirochaetales bacterium | reverse complement strand
AATGTTCAGTGCGCCCACGGGAGGGCTCCTGCTGTGGGTACGGGCCTGGCGCGGGTTTTAAACGATTCGGTTGTTATTTCCTATCAGGGGGACGGCGACCTTGCGGGAATAGGCATGGGCGCTATTATGCACGCGGCGAACAGGGGCGAACACATGGCCGTATTCTTTGTGAATAACGCCATTTACGGGATGACGGGGGGCCAGATGGCGCCTACGACTATTATCGGGCAAAAGACCCTGACAACGCCTGAGGGACGCTCGGCGGGCCGTGAGGGTTTTCCCCTCACGATGTGCGAGATTGTGAATAATCTTGAGGCTCCGGTTTTTATTGAGCGGGTGTCTTTAGGGGATGCTCCGCGTATTCTTAAAGCAAAGCGGGCCATTAAACAGGCTCTTGTGAATCAGGTGGAGAAGAAGGGTTTTTCCTTTGTGGAAATTCTTTCCCCCTGTCCGATTAACTGGAAGATGGACCCTGTGAGCGCGCGCAAGTGGCTTATAGGTACTCTTGAGCCTCTTTTTCCTGTAAAGAATTTCCGCAATCTTGAGGAGCCGAAAGCGAAGTTTGAACCTCCCCGGCCCATATCCGCAGACGAGATGCGAAAGCTCTTTTCCGTGGAAAAAAACATTTCGGTTACGCCCAAAGAGGCGCACATTCCGGCCCAGTACGTCAAGATTTCGGGTTTTGGCGGGCAGGGGGTTTTGTCCGCGGGGGTTCTTCTTGCAAACTGCGCGATTGCGGAGAAGCACAACACGTCATGGCTTCCTTCCTATGGGCCTGAGATGCGGGGGGGAACGGCGAATGCGGGGGTTATTATTTCTGATGAACAAATTGGTTCGCCTTTGGTGGATAACGGCAATTTCCTTATAGCAATGAACGGGCCGTCCCTTGATTCTTTTGAGGACAGTGTGCTTCCGGGAGGGGCCATTATCGTAAACTCTTCGCTGATTGAGAGGAAGGTGAAGCGGACGGACGTAAAAGTCTACTATGCGCCTCTTACGGAAATAGCCCAGGAGGGCGGTATGGCGGCGGCGGCTACTGTGGCGGCCCTTACGATATACGCTCTTGCTTCGGGGGTAATTGCTGTGGATACTTTGAAGCAGGTTATTCCCCTGTCCATCAAGAGGAAGGCTCTTGTTGATGAGAACCTCCGCATTGTGGATATGGCTGTGGAATACTTTGGGAAGAATCTCGCGGCGGTATAAGAGTTTTTTTGAAAATGAAGTTTTTCTCCTGGGGTTTGTATGCCTTCCTGCCGCCATGTACGGCGGCGTGTTTGTTTGGCCTCTGGGCGGCGCTTTTTTCGGGCTGCTATGTTTTGCAGCAGGGCGCGGCCATGCTGGGGTATTTGAATCAGGCTGTTCCTTTGGAGGCTCTTGTGGAGGAGCCGCACACGGAGGAGGACGCCCTTTTTGTGGAGAGGGTACACAGCATACGGCGCTTTGCTCTTGCGGAGCTTGGCCTTGAGCGCAACGAAAACTATACGAAGTATGTGGAGATAGACCGTCCGTATCTTGCCACTGTTGTTTCGGCTTCCGCAAAAGATTCTTTTGCGCGGCATGAGTGGTGGTTTCCCGTTACGGGGAGCGTTCCCTACAAAGGTTTTTTCGACGAGAAAGACGCTTTTACGGAGGCGGAAAGTCTCAAGGAGAAGGGGCTTGATGTGTGGGTGCGGCGGGTGGAGGCTTTCAGCACTTTGGGCTGGTTTTCCGACCCTTTGTACTCGTATATGAAAGCCTATCCTGTCCATAGGCTTTCTGAGCTTTTGATTCACGAGCAGCTTCACGCGACGGTATACCTGAAAGGTGAATCTCGTTTTAATGAGGAGCTTGCACAGTTCGTGGGGAGGGAGGGTTCGCGGCTCTACATGGAAAAGACTTTTGGCGCGGATTCCGTTGAATACAAGAGAATGATGGACGAGCGGGCGGACAGCGCGGTGTATATTTCCTTTATGCGGGAGCTTGTGGCGGAACTTGAGGGGCTGTATGCGGAATATGCGGATGCCTTTGCCGAAGATGCGAAGGCGGAAGTCCTCCGCAAAAAGGAAGAGATTATCCAGGCGGCGCAGGGGAAGTTTGAGGAAAACTACGATGAGCTTTTCCTCGGCGAAAGCTACAGAAAGCTGAAGCTCCCGGTGAACAACGCTTTTTTTGAGCTCTACAGGCTTTACCATACGGGGGGCCGCTATCTTGAAGATTTTTACGAGAAGTCCGGGGAAGACCTCAAACTGTTTGTCTCCGCGGCAAAGACGCTGAAAGCCGGTGGGGACGTGCGCTCCCGTTTTGCTGAGGCTTTGGGTATTTCAGGCGGTCTTTCAGGTGAGGCGGACTAGGGGATGCCCGCTTGTCCTCTTGTGAGCGTTATTATTCCCACCTATAACCGCGCCCCGCTTCTTGCACAGGCTCTTACATCGGTGTTTGGGCAGAGCTTTCGGGATTTTGAGGTAATCGTTGCGGACGATGGTTCAGAGGACGAGACCCCAAAAACCGTAGAGAGTTTTTCCGGCGTGAGATATATCCGGCTTGAACACGGGGGAATGCCGGGCCGTTCCCGGAACAGGGGGGTAGCGGCGGCGCGGGGGCGTTTTATCGCTTTTCTTGATTCGGATGACCTGTGGCTTTCAGAAAAGCTGGAGAAACAGATACGGCTTTTTGAGGCTTCTTTCGGAAAAGAGCCTTGCCGCATCTGCCATACCCGCGAGCTGTGGCTGCGGGCAGGAGGGGAGGTTTCCCAGGCCGGACAGAGGCACAGGAGGGAAGGAGATATTTTTGCGGACAGCCTGAAAAAATGCGTCATTGGGCCTTCTACGGTTATGGTGGAAAAAGTTTTTTTTGAGAGGCACGGGGGTTTCCGCGAAGACCTTGAAATTGCCGAAGATTACGAGCTGTGGCTGCGAATGACTTTTGGGGAAAACGCGGCCTACCTTGACGAAGCTCTTACGATAAAGCGGGCCGCTCTTGTGAATGACGGCGCGGGCCAGCTTTCACAGAAGTACGGCCACATTGAGGTTTTCCGCATACGTGCCCTTCAGGGCCTTGTGGAGGGGGCGGCCTTTACTCTAGAGCCGGAGCGGGATGCTCTTGCCCGCGCGGAGCTTGGCCGGAAGTGCGCGATTTACGCCCTGGGCTGCAGGAAGCGCGGCAGGACGGAGGAGGCGCAAATGTATGAGGAGCTTGCGCTTCGCGCGCGGGGCGCGGCTCCTCCGGAAATTTCCTACGAAAAGCATGAACAAGACCACGAAAAAAGTGGAGAGAGATAGGAGAAAATCATGGCAGAAATGACAGAAGCGGAAGCGGACGCGCTAGACGAACTGTGGACAAAAACAACCCCCAAAGTATCGGGAGACGGCACAAGCGGATTTTTTATGAAGCACAAAGGAAACCTCGTTGTTTTGGACGACCTTTCCGCCGCATGGCTGCGCGCCCGGTCCGATGCCCTCCATAAAACCCCCACTGAACTCATTGGCGAGATGGTGCGGGAAAAAATTGCGGCTTTAGGATAACTCCCGGCCACCCTAAAAAACCTTATGCAAAAACCCCTTGCGCACATAAAAACTTTATGCTACAAATAAAATACAACGCTTTACAAAAGGGGGCCGCACAAATTAACTATACGCGCACACTGCGAATAAGTCCTTTTGGCATAAGCATTTATGTACCCCCCCCCCCCCCCCCACGCCTGTTAAGTAGTTTTTCCGG
>JAITGB010000102.1 GCA_031280945.1 Spirochaetales bacterium | reverse complement strand
CAGGGCCTGCCCTCAGGTTCGGTTGTCATGGCGGGGCATCAGCTTGCAGGCAGGGGCCGTTTTCCCGAAAGGAAGTGGGTTTCCGCCCCGGGAGAGAGTCTGGCTTTTTCGGTTTTTTTTCGTCTGGAAGAGGAGAAGCCCCTCACAAGCTCTCTTCCCCTGCAGGTTGGCCTTGCCGTGGCCCTTGCCCTGGAAAAAACATTTGAACTTGAGCCCGCCGTCAAGTGGCCCAACGACGTGTACCTAAAAAACCGAAAAGTTGCGGGAATTCTCCTGGAAAGCCGCGATGAGCGCCTTTTTATCGGCGTAGGGGTCAACCTGGGGCCCAAAAGCTACCCCAAAGAGTTAAAAAAAACCGCTGTCAGCCTGGCGGAGGCGGGCTGCAGCGTACAGCCCGAACAGCTTCTCCTGCCTGTTTTGGCTGAACTCAAAAGGTGGCTCTTTTCGGATGACTGGAAGGAGGAACTGGAGAAGAGGCTGTACCTCAAAGGCAAGGTCATTACCCTGGTTTCCGGGCCCCCAAACGAGGAAGCCTCTCTGGACGGGGAAATAATCGGCATAGAGGAGGACGGCTGCCTTCTCCTCGCAACAGGCACAGGAGAGACGCGGAGCTTCGCCGCGGGGGAAATCCGCTATACGCCTCCGAAAAAGTCTTTTTTTGGGAGATAAAGAATTATGCCGGAAATGCTCAAAAACCGCTTGCCAAAACAAGAAAAATTTTGTACCTTATGCACAGCATCGCTGTATTCCGGCGAATTCATTTAAATTTTAATTTTTATTCAGAAAGGGAGTAAGATATGGCAAAACAGTTAAAATTCGATGAAGACGCTCGTCGCGCGCTTCTTCGGGGAGTGGAGAAAATCTCCGCAGCGGTAAAGGTTACCCTCGGCCCTAAAGGCCGCAATGTCCTTCTGGACAAGAAATTCGGGGCCCCTACTGTTACCAAAGACGGCGTGTCCGTCGCAAAAGAAGTTGAGCTTGACGACCCCTTCGAAAACATGGGCGCCCAGCTTTTGAAGGAAGTTGCCACAAAAACAAATGACGTTGCCGGAGACGGCACGACCACGGCCACCGTGCTGGCCTACAGCATCATCAAGGAGGGCCTCAAATCCGTTGCGGCGGGCATCAGCCCCATGGGAATCAAGCGCGGAATCGACAGGGCGGTTGAGCTTGCCGTTGAGGAAATCAAGAAAGCCTCAAAGGAAATCAAGGACAAGGAAGAGATTGCCCAGGTTGCCGCCATTTCCGCCAACAACGACATGGAAATCGGCAAGGAAATCGCGGACGCCATGGAGAAGGTCGGCAAAGACGGCGTTATCACCGTGGAAGAATCCAAAACAATCGAAACCACAACCGAATACGTGGAAGGTATGCAGTTCGACAGGGGCTACATTTCCCCCTACTTCGCAACCAACCGCGATACCATGACCACTGTTCTGGAAAATCCCTACATTCTGATTTTCGACAAGAAAATTTCCGGTATGAAGGACCTCCTTCCCGTACTGGAAAAAGTCGCCCAGGCCGGAAAACCCCTCCTCATTATCTCCGAAGATATAGAGGGCGAGGCCCTGGCAACCCTCGTTGTCAACAACCTGCGGGGAACCCTGAGCGTCTGCGGAGTTAAAGCTCCCGGATTCGGCGACCGCCGCAAGGCCCTTCTGGAAGACATCGCAATCCTCACCGCGGGGCAGGTTATTTCCGATGAACTCGGCCTCAAACTCGAAAACACCGAACTCTCCTCCCTGGGCCGCGCCAAGATGGTCAAAGTTGACAAGGAAAACACAACTATCGTAAGCGGCGAGGGCAAGCAGAGCGACATCAAAGACCGCATCGCCCAAATCAAAGCTCAAATCGAGGAAACAACCTCCGACTACGACAGGGAAAAGCTCCAGGAACGCCTTGCAAAACTGGCCGGAGGCGTTGCCGTTATCAACGTTGGAGCCGCGACCGAAACCGAACTCAAAGAAAAAAAGCACAGAGTAGAAGACGCTCTTTCGGCCACCCGCGCGGCAATCGAAGAAGGCGTGATTCCCGGCGGCGGCGTAACTCTCGTACAAATCGTACCGGCCCTGGACAAAGTGGAGACCACAGACTTTACCGAAGAGGAAAAAGTCGGCTTCCGCATCGTCAAACGAGCCCTTGAGGAGCCCATACGCCAGATTGCGGGCAACGCCGGTCTTGACGGTTCCATTATCGCCGAAAAAGCCAAAACCGAGAAAAAGGGTACGGGCTTTGACGCGGCCAAAATGGAGTGGACCAACATGATGAAGTCCGGTATCCTCGACCCCGCCAAGGTGGGCCGCAGCGCTCTTCAGAACGCTTCCTCTATCGCCGGCCTCCTCCTGACTACCGAATGCGCCATAACCGACCTGCCTGAAGAAAAGAAGGCTCCCATCGGCGGCGCGCCTGGTATGGGAGGCATGGGCGGAATGGGCGGCATGGACATGATGTAGTGAACGCCCCTGCCGCGTTCGTTTGAAAAACGAGAGCCTCCCTTCGGGGAGGCTTTTTTTGCGGTACACTGGGGTTTTAGGCCGCGCCGCTGCGCGGCGCGGGTCTGCCCCTGGGCTGGCCGGAGGCCGCGCAAGGGATTGGAGGGGACCGCAGGTGTCTTTGCGCTACGCGCAAAGACCGGAGCCCCGCAAAGCCCGGCCCCTGCGTTTTTTTGCCAAAGGCAAAAAAACGCAGGGGTGCGCCCAAATTCTGAAATTTTTACTTAAAAACGCTACTCCTTGACATTCATAGTGAGTATTTTTAATGTATGGGTATGTCTTTATTAAAATATCTTACGCTCGACACTGTTACCGCGAGCCTTGCGGGCGCGGCCAAGCCTGAGGTTATTGAAAGTCTTCTGGATATTATTGTACGCACGGGCAAGGTTCACGACCGCGCTGCGGCTCTTGACGCTCTTTTGACACGGGAGAGAAAGCTGTCTACGGGTATGGAGAACGGCATCGCTATTCCCCATGGAAAAACCGATACTGTTTCGGAGCTTGTGGCGGCCGTGGGGATTACGCCCGCTCCTGTTGATTTCGATGCCCAGGACAGGCAGCCGTGCAGAATTTTTATTATGACTCTTTCGCCGAGCCACCGGACGGGGCCTCATATTCAGTTCCTTGCGGAAATCAGCGACCTTCTGCGAAGCGAGAGCCTGCGAGCGCGGCTTCTTACTGCCAAAGACGGGCGGGAAATTATTCAGGCTCTTACCGACCGTTTATAGAATACAGCGTATGACCCGTACTGTGCGCCCGGGCCGGCTTGGGGGGCGTTTTCGTGTTCCCGCTTCAAAGTCTCACACAATCCGCGCCCTTCTCGTGGCTTCGCTTGCAGAGGGAACGAGCCGCATCATAAACCCTCTCCAGTCGGACGATGCGTCCTCCTGCATGAAAGCCTGCCGTCTTTTCGGCGCGCGCATAACCGAGGAGGGGCTGGACGGGGAAGGGCGGGTTCTTGTTGTCGAAGGAACAGGGGGCCGCATCAAGGTTCCGCCCGGGAACATTGACGCGGGAAACTCCGGCACAACCCTGTACTTTGCGGCGGCTCTTGCGGCCCTTTCCTCCGGCGAGTTCCGTTTTACGGGCGATGAGCAGCTCTCTTCCCGGCCTGCGGGGAATCTTCTGAGAAGCCTTGAAGACCTGGGGGCCCAGGTGAGTTCCGCCGAAGGCGGAAGGGCTCCCTTTACCATCCGGGGGCCTCTTTCGGGCGGCAGTACGAGTATTGAGTGTCCTACGAGCCAGTACCTTTCGGCCCTGCTCCTCGCCTGCCCCCTTATCCCTGCCGCCCGCACGGGGAAGGGCCCCTGCCCCGAAACCGAAATCATCGTGCCCCTCCTGTACGAGGAGCCCTACGTTGAAATGACCTTGGGCTGGCTCGAAGAGCAGGGCATCGTTCTGGAAAGGGAGGGGCTCAAATATTTTAGAATCCCCGGAGGCCAAAAGTACCGCGCCTTTACGCAGGCCGTACCCGGAGATTTTTCCTCCGCGGCTTTTTTCCTCTCTGCCGCCGCGCTCACAGGCTCTACCATTACGCTGGGAGACCTCGACATGAACGACTCCCAGGGCGACAAAGCCATAGTCTCCATCCTCGCGTCCCTGGGCTGCGGCATCACCGCGCAGGGAAAGGACATCACGATTACGGGCCGCCCCCTCACGGGCCGCGATATAGACATGAACGCTATCCCCGACGCCCTGCCTGCCCTCGCCGCCGCAGCCTGCTTCGCGGAAGGCACAACGCGGCTTCTCAACGTCCCCCAGGCCCGGCTCAAGGAAACCGACCGTATCCGCGTCATGGACGAAGAGCTTACAAAAATGGGCGCGCGCGTACGGGAACTCCCGGACGGGCTTGAAATCAGGGGCGGCGGTAAACCCGCTCTCACAGGCTGCCGCGTCAACGCAAGAGCCGACCACCGCGTCGTCATGGCCCTCGCCGCAGCCGCTCTGGGCGCGGCAGGCGAAACGCTCATCGAAACAGCCGAAGCCGCCTCCGTTTCCTTCCCGGATTTTTTCGCCCTTCTGGAACGGGGACAGGAAGTGAGTTTCAGTCAGTAATTTTTGGGAATCACCGCACGCTGCGCGCAAGCTCCGTAAAAATAACGCCCAGGGCGTACGCGCCCGCATCGGGGTAGCCAAGACTGCGCTCGCCCGCGTTTTCCGCGCGGCCCATGCGGGCCACGATGTTTTTTGTGGCCTCAGCCCCGCGTGCGGCGGCCAGCGCCGCGGCCTTAAAAGCAGCCGGAAAAGCCGTCCCTGCCTGTGCCGAAGACGCCCAGGATTCCGCAGAGGGGATAAGGGCATCGGCGAGGGTCTTGTCCCCCACGGCCGCGCCCCGGCCAAAGGAACGCTTCCCCGTCTCCTGTACCCCGGCAACAGCGGCCTTCATCACTTCAGCGAAATCCGCCACAGAAAGTTTTTCCTTGCCCGCCGCGGCCTTTGCCGCGTACTTAAACGCGAAACCCCAAATGGGGCCGGACGCGCCGCCGCAGTGTTCCATAATTACCACCGAACACGCATCAAGAAATTCTCCAATGGTTTTGACGCGGGAGGTAATGGCTCGCCACTCGTATTTGAGCTGCCTGAAACCCTTCGCAATGCTCATGCCAAAGTCCCCGTCCCCTCCGTGGGCATCCATATCGCAGAAAGCCACCTCGTTGTCGATAATGACCTCGCTCATCTTGTCCAAAAGATACGTCATGTTGCCCAGCGTAAGGCCCTCCTCGCCAATCACGGCAAAGTCCGCGCTCGTCTGGACCGTGTAGGACACAGCCTCATTTTTTGCCTGCGGCAGGGCCGGAAGAAATTCCGGCGGCCTCACCCTGCCCTGCACGGGAAAAGCCGGAGCATCGCTTGGCGCATCGAGAAGGGCTTTTAACTCATCGTCCAGTTTCAGGAGGGAAACCGAAGCCCCCGCCATTTCAAGGCTCGTCATGTAGTTTCCCGCAAAGAGCCTGTAGGTCTTTACGCCCGCCCTGGCAAGCTCCCCCAGAGCCGTATATGCAAGAACGTACAGCTCCATAAGAGGCGTGGCCCCAAACCCGTTTACAAGAAGAGCCGCTTCTGTCCCGGAGGAAAGTTTTAAGTCCGCCATAATCGCGGGAATAATGCGCCTCGCAAGTTCCCCCGCTCCGGCAATCTTCTCCCGCCGTATACCCGGCTCCCCGTGTATGCCGATGCCGTATTCCATCTCATCTTCGGCAAGGGTAAAAGTCGGCGTTCCCTTTGCCGGCACCGTGCAGGGCGAAAACGCGAAACCCAGGCTGCGCACATTATCCGCCGCCCTCTGGGCAAGATGCTTAACCTCGGCGAGGTCTCCTCCCCGCTCTGCCGCGGCCCCCGCGATTTTGTGTACAAGGACGGTTCCCGCAACCCCGCGCCGGCCCACGGTGTAGAGGCTGTCCTCAACGGCAATATCATCGCAGACTTTTATATAGTCTACCGTATGGCCGTCCATGCCCGCGAGAAAAGCCGCGTTCTGAAAGTTCATAATATCGCCGGAGTAGTTTTTTATGATAAGTAAAGTCCCCTTTTCTCCCGCGGAGTCCTTGATGGCCTGATACACCTGTATCTGCGAGGGAGAAGCAAAAACATCCCCGCACACAGCCGCATCGAGCATACCCTTTCCTATATACCCCGCGTGGGCCGGCTCGTGTCCGCTGCCGCCGCCGCTTAAAAGGCTCACCTTGTTTTTGTCTATTTCCCTCTTGCGGAGGTACTTGTACTGATTGTTAAAAATAATTCCCGTGTGGGCAGCCGCGATTCCGGCCCCCATTTCGTACACAGCGTTTTCCACGGCGCCCAGCAGTTTTTTCATTGTCTTCTCCTTATTACCACAAGGTTATGAAACATTGCCCAGATAGGCTTTTTTTATGTTCTCATCGTTCAAAAGACTTCCAGATTCCCCCGAAAGAGCAACCCTTCCGGTTTCAAGAACATAGGCGCGGTTTGACACAAGCAGGGCCATGTTGGCGTTTTGTTCCACAAGAAGAATGGTAACGCCCTGCTTGCTGATTTCCTTGATAAGCTCAAAAATCAGGAGAACAAGGTTGGGGGCAAGCCCCAGGGAAGGCTCATCCAAAAGAAGAAGCTCCGGCTCGCTCATAAGGGCCCGCGCAATGGCAAGCATCTGCTGCTCCCCGCCGGAAAGGGTTCCCGCTATTTGCTGGTTCCTCTCCTTTAAGCGCGGAAAAAGCTCGTACACCCTCGCGTAGGGCGCACTCTCTTTCCTGCCCCCCTTCGCGTACATTCCCAGCCTGAGGTTCTCCTCCACAGTAAGGCCCGGAAAAACCTCGCGGCCCTCAGGAGAGAGGCTTATACCCAGACCCACAATTTTATGCGCAGGGAAATTCGTAATATCCCTGTCCTTGTACACAATGCGGCCTGACCTCGCCGCCACAAGCCCTGTAATACAGCTCAAGGTAGAAGTTTTTCCCGCGCCGTTACTGCCGATGAGGGAAACGATTTCGCCCTTTTCAATAGTGAGGTCTATGTTTTTCAGGGCGTGGACATTATCATAAAAAGCGTTAAGCCCTGTTATTTTCAGCAGCATCCGGCACCCCTCCCAAATAGGCTTCTATGACCTTAGGGTCATTTGCGACCTGCCGGGGCAGGCCCTCGGAAATGAGTTTTCCGTAGTCAAGCACATAAATCCTGTCGGAGATGTTCATAACAACGCTCATGTCGTGTTCTATCATCAAAATAGTGTAGCCCCTCCCTCTCAGGGAAAGGATAAAACGCAGAAGCTCCTCGGATTCCTGCGGGTTCATGCCCGCGGCGGGCTCGTCCAAAAGAATCAGCTTTGCCCCCGTGGCAAGGGCGCGCGCTATTTCCAGCTTGCGCTGCTCGCCGTAGGGCAGGTTTGCCGCGTAGTCGTGGGTTCGCGCAAGAAGGCCCACCTCACGCAGAAGCCGCACCGCCTTCAAGGTGTTCTCGCGCTCGGAATCCCGAAAACGCCGTGTCCTGAAAACAGCCTGAAAAAAATTGTAGGGCTCCCTGATGTGCGAACCGATAAGAACGTTTTCTATAACCCGCATATTGCGGAAAAGCCTGATATTCTGAAAAGTCCGCGCTATTCCCGCCTCGACAATATCCTGGGGTATTTTGTTCTGAATCGCGTTTCCCTCAAAAAAAATTTCCCCCGAATCAACCGTGTAAATACCCGTAAGAATGTTAAAGACAGTCGTCTTTCCCGCCCCGTTGGGCCCAATCAGGGAAACGATTTCCCCCTCGTCCACGCGGATATTAACGCTGTCAACGGCCTTGAGGCCGCCGAAACTCAAGGAAATATCCTTTATGTGCAGTAACGGCATATTCTTAAAGCCCCCTCCCTTAAAGTAAAGGCGGAAGAGAACCCTCCGCCGCAAGCTGTCTTTCAAGAACCTTGCCGAACCTGTAGGGCAGGCGCGTTCTCCACCCCAAAAGCCCCTGGGGCCGGAAACGCATCATCAGCACCAGAATAAGACCGTAAATAACAAAACGGTAATCCATAAGAAAGCGCGACACCTCAGGAAAAACAATCAGGGCCGCAGCCCCAAAATACATACCCCGCATGGTTCCCAGCCCCCCCAGAATAGCCATGCTGATTATTTGGGAAGAAATATCAAAGGTAAAAGAGTTGGGGTCTATGTAGCCCACCATGGGCGCGTAAAAAGCTCCCGCAATACCGGAAATTGTAGCCGACAGCACAAAAGCCAAAACCTTGTAGCGGACAGTCTTTATCCCCATCATCTGGGCCGCAATCTCATCCTCGCGTATGGCGATAAAAGCCCTCCCAACTTTAGAGTTGATAACCAGGGCGCAGAACACCGAAACCAAAGCCGTAAGAACCAAAGCCAGATAGTACAGGCCGTGGTTCGTAAAAGACAGGCTCACCCCGAACAAAGACGGCAGGGGAATGTTCCTCACGCCCAAAGTCCCGTTGGTAACAGTGTCCCAGTTCATCAGTATCATGCGCACAATCTCGCCGAACCCCAGGGTAACAATAGTCAGGTAGGAACCCTTGAGCCGTAAAGTAGGAAGCCCCAAAAGAAACCCGCTTATGCCCGCAAAGGCCGCGGCGACAACAAGAGAAGACCAAAAACTCAAACCCGCGTTTATCATAAGAAGGGTAGCCGTATACGCGCCTATGGCGTAGAAACCCCCGTTCCCCATGGAAAGCTGCCCTGTGTAGCCCGCCACAAGGTTCAGGGCCAGGGTCAGCATGGAATAGATGCTTATGACAATACAAATCCGCATAATGTAGCGGCTAAAACCAAAAGCCGGCAGAGCCGCGAGAAGCGCAATAACCACGGCAAAAAAGAAAATCCGCCTTTGGGAGAAAAAACGTTCGAGCCGGCCCGTAATATCCATGTTGGGTATATTCACAGCTTACACCTTTACAACTTCGTTTTTGCCGAAAAGTCCCGCAGGCCGGACAATCAGCACAACTATCAGAATGATAAAGGCCATGGAATCGCGGTAGTTTGAACCTATATACAGGGCCGCAATACTCTCAATAACCCCAACCAACAAGCCCCCCACAAGAGCCCCCGGCAGGCTCCCAATGCCCCCCAAAACCGAAGCCGCAAAAGCCTTGAGGCCAATCATAAAACCCATACCCGGGTACACAACCTGATAATACCCCCCAACCATGCCCCCCGCGATGGCCGCGGAAGCCCCGCCCATAAGAAAAGTCAAAGTAATGATACTGTTGACATTAATTCCCATAAGGGAAGCAGCCTTCGCGTTCTGCGCCGTAGCCCTCATGGCAAGACCAATTTTCGTTTTATTGACAACCAGAAGAAGCAAAAGAAGAAGAACCAGGGACACGCCGAACATGACAAACTGCCTGCTGCTGAACTGAATTCCCCCCAGAGTAAAAGCCCCCAAATTGAAAAAATCAGGAAAAGGCTTTCTCTGGCTGCCGAATTTTACTACCAGCAAATTCTGAATGATGTTGGAAATACCCAAAGTCGTTACAAGAGCCGCAATGGGAACCGACCTCTTTTTGCGCAGGGGAGCAAGGGCCGTCTTGTCTATAACAACGCCCAAAAGACCGGTAATCACAAGCGCCGCGATAATAGCCGGAACAGGACCAAAATTAAGTCCCACGAAAAAAAAGGCCGCGTGAGCGCCAAAAGCGTACACCGCGCCGTGCGAAAAATTAATCAGCCTGAGGATGCCAAACACAAGCGAGTAGCCCACAGCGACCAGGGCGTATACCAGCCCCAAAGCCAAACCGTTACACAACTGCTGGATAAAAATAGCCATATCTCCCCCCGAAAACGAACAGCGCGGAAAGGAACCTTCCGGCCCCTCTCCCCGCCTCTTCAAGTCAGCGCAAAAACCAGGTAAAACTCTAGGGTTGGAAAACTCAAAAAACGCGGCAGGGCCGCACAACCGAAAACGCTAACCCTTGTACTGAATAAACTTGCCGCCCTGAATGCGTACCTTCTGGAACTTCTTGTCCGCGTCCCCTATGCTGTCGAAATTTGTCGGCCCCGTAATACCAGGATAGCTTATAGAGTTTACCGCATCCCGGACCTTTTCGCGCTCAAGACTGCCCGCGCTCTTGATAGCCTCAAGAAGAATACCAATGGAATCGTAGGCTTGGGCCGCAAGAGCCGAAGGCTCCATGCCAAAACGCTTTTTGAACTCATCCACAAAAGCCTTCACTTCCGGGTCATCGGACTGGGCAAAGAAACTCACAGGAGCAAAAAGCCCCTCAACCGCATCTCCCCCCAACTGAATAATCTGCTGGGTATACGCGTTGGACACACCCAAAAGCTGAATCTTGGGGTCAACCTCCTTGTACTGACGCGCAAGAGGCCCGTACAAACTGTACATGCCAACAGCAATAACAGCCTCAGCCCCCGCAGCCTTGAGCTTCGCAATAGCAGGCCCGTGGTCATCAGAAGTCTCCAGCACCTCCTCGTGGGCAACCAGGGTGAGCTTCGGATTCGCCTTCACAAGGTCAGCCGCAATACCCCCCGCAGTGTTGCCCCAGTCCGTCTTGATGGCGATGATTCCCACCTTGTTTAATTTCAAATCGTTGGCCACAACATCAACAATTACGTTGAACTCCGCGGAAATAACCGTATTGTTGCGGAAAATATAGTTGCCGATTTTCGAATACCCCGGATGGGAAGCGCAGTTGGAAATCTCAATGACCTTGTTTTCCTGATACGTCGGAGCCGCAGTCATGCTTACGCCCGAAGAAAAATGCCCCAAAACGCCGATAATATCCTTATCGCTCACGATTTTCTGCGCAATGGAAGCAGCCTCTTCCGCGGAATTCTTGTCGTCGTAGATAACAAGCTCAATCTGCTTGCCCAGAACGCCGCCCGCCTTGTTCCATTTTTCCACCATAATTTCCGCAGCCGTCAAAAAACTCTTGCCGTATTCAGCATTGTCCCCCGTCATGGGCAGGGCAACAGCAATTTTAACAGGCACAGACGAAGCCTGCGACTGCCCCCCGCCGCACCCTACGGCAAGAAACGCCGCAAGAACAAGAGCCAAAACAAAAACACCTCTTTTCATTATACTCCTCCTCAATATATTTGCAGGAGGCCGCACGGCCCCCTCCTTTACAAAAAAAACAACGCCGCGTACACTACGCCCGCGCCAGCTTGCGGAAACGCAGCTTACAGTCCGCGCAGCCCTTCGCAATAGTATCGGGAAGCTCCAGCGTAAGGCCCATCACCTCCGCGATTCCCCTGTCCCCCTCCATGGCCAAATCGCACAGAAGGTCGCAGGTCTTATCGTCAAAGCCCAGCTTCTGCCACGCGCTCACAAGAGCGCAGTAGTGAAAATCGACATAGAGAGAATCCCTCTCCGCGTTTATGGGCCGCATATCGAAAGTCTTCACCACAAGGTCAGTCAAAAAAGCCTTTTTGAAATCCCCGCAGTTCGACGGGTCCGCGCAGCGCCTCTTGATACTCTCGCCGTGAATCTTCCCGCAGCGCCGAATCGCCCGCCTGACAATCCCCTCCGCATCAAGGCCCGCCTTTCTCATCTCATCGAAAATCAAACCCATCCAGGTCGCCCTGTGTTCAATCTGCGCGCGGTTTACCTCGCCCGTCTCGTCCACCGGCCCCGCCACATTCTTAATGTTTGACATGATACCTCCTTGAAAAATCACACTCCAGAAAAATAATGATAACTTCACTTTTTGAAAAAGGCAAGGAAAAAAAGTTTCTGATAAAATCTATAGATACACTCGTAGACAAATTTTTTTTTATATTTTTTGGGCGCATTTTTTGATTTCGCGCCGGGGGCGCGAAATCAAAAAACCGGGCTTTGCGGGGCTTCGGTATTTGCGCTACGCGCAAATACACGCTTCGCGTCCCCTCCAATCCCTTGCGCACGGACCTATTACCCCGCTTGGTTTTGCGGAGCAAAACCATGCGGTGGCACG
>JAITGB010000100.1 GCA_031280945.1 Spirochaetales bacterium | reverse complement strand
CACCCCTTTATCTCCCGCTTTAACGTTGAGTTTCCCCCGCGCATTACCGTGGAAAAACCCTACGAACTCACAGGCCCCTTTCACATACCCAATCAGGCCGACGAATACGCCTGGCGCATAGAAGATATGCTCCAGGGCCTCCTTTCCGCAGGCTTTACCCTCAAGGATTACCGCGACATAAAAGCCCGCTTCGACGACACCCTCTCCCACAACTGGTACTACGCCTCCCTCGCCGAGCGCGACAAAGACGCCGGCAAAAGCTGCGACTGGCGGCAAAACCCCTGGGCCGCCCTCCCCCAATGGCTCGGCTGCGCCGCCCAAAAAGAGAAGTAAATAAAGGCGAGCGGACTCAGGGCCTCAAGCGGTGTTAGGTGCGTTTATTCCTCAAGCCCATATTTTACCTCAGACTCGACAATCTCGACAGCCCGTACGCCGAGGCCCAGGAGGTGCTGCTTCAAGTGGGCCTGGGAGTCGTGTTCGCCGTGGACAAGAAAAACTTTTTTCAGGCGCGAGGTGTCGAGGCTGGTGATGTACTCGCCTATTTCCCGGTAGTCGGCGTGGGCGCTCAAGGTGGAAAGCTCCTCTACCTGGGCCTTCATGCGGAGGAGCGAGCCCATGATGCGCAGTTCTTTCCGGCCCTCCTTGATGCGGCGGCCCAGGGTGTCCCGGGCCATGTAGCCCACAATGAGTATGGTGTTCCGCGCGTCTTCCACCGAATTGGCGAGGTGATGCACAACGCGGCCCGCTTCGCACATACCGTCCGCGCTGATGATAATGGCGGGGCCCCTCAGGTTGTTGAGGTCTTTGGACTCCTGGACGCTCATGGTGTATTTCAGGTTGTTAAAGCCGAAGGGGTTTTTCTGGTGGCGCAAAAAGGCTTCGCTCACTTCCTCGTCGTAACATTCGGGGTGAACCTGAAAAATGGCGGTGGCGTTTGTCGCCATGGGGGAGTCAACGTAAATGGGAATGTTGGGGATTTTGCTGCTGTCCGAAAGGAGGTGCAGGTAGTACACCAGTTCCTGCGTGCGTTCAACGGCAAAGGCGGGAATGATGATTTTTCCTCCGCGCTGGGCCGTGCGCGTAACAACGTCCGCGAGCCTGTCCAGGGAGTCTTCCGCGGACTCGTGCAGTCTGTTTCCGTAAGTGCTTTCCATAACGAGGAAGTCCGGAGGCGGAACCTTCTGGGGGTCGCGGATAATGGGCTTTCCTTTTCGGCCCAGGTCTCCTGAAAAAACAACGCGCGAGGTTTTCCCGTCTTCGGCGCGAATCACAAGGGATGCAAGGGAGGAGCCGAGAATATGGCCCGCGTCAAAGAATTCGCAGCGTACGCGGCTTGTTACGGGAATTTCCCGTCCGTAGGACAGGGTAACAAAATGGTCAACCGCCGCGAGGACGTGGGTTTCGTCAAAAAGAGGCTGCCAGGTAAAGGGCTCGTTCTTTTTTGCGGCCTGTTTGGAAAGGTACTCCCTGTCCCGCGCCTGAATACGGGCCGAATCCATCATAACGAGGGAGGCTATGTCCCGCGTTGCCGCTGTTGAGTAAATGTTACCCCTGTAGCCCTGTTTGAGGAGGAGCGGAAGAAGCCCGCAGTGGTCAAAGTGGCCGTGCGTAAGAATGACAGCGGAAATTTCCTCCGGCGGCTGGAAAACCGTGCGGTTTTTCTCGTCCGCTTCCTTTCTGCGGCCCTGAAAGGCTCCGCAGTCAACCTGAATGAGTTCCCCCCCAACATCGAGAAAATGCCGCGAGCCGGTTACCTCCCGCGCGCCGCCTTTGGAATAGAGTGTCATCTTCATGAGTTTACTGTATGTGAATGGAGCTTTCGCCGCAAGAGGCTGTGCGGGCAGGGCCAGCGCATATAACCTTTTAGGGCGCATTTTTGCCGCTGTGCGGCAAAAAACCGGGCTATCCGCTCCAATTCCTCAAAAAGCCTTCGGCTTTTCTGCGGGATTTCCGCTTCTATCCCTTGCGCGGACGAGCAGCAAACCTGAAAGGTTTGCGGCCAGTCCCTTGCGCACCCAAGGCGCACAGCCGGCTCTATTCCAAATCCCCCTCCAGTAAAAGCATCACCTCCGGCCTGTACTCAAAGTGAATCGTATCAAAATACAGCCACTTCCCGCCCCAGATAAAACCGTGCTTTTCAAAAACCTCCACAACCTGCAAAGGAATCATCCAGCGCTTTTCATAGGGAAGCTCGAACCAGTCTTCGCTCTTGTCCATGATGCTGCGCCAGTAGTAAACCTTTCCTCCCCAGCTCTTGGCAATAAAATCAAGGGCAAGCCCGTACCCGTGCAGGCTCCGCGAAGAAGTCCCCGCAATGGGCCTCCAGTTAAAACTCCCTATGTGGCTTATACCCGCAAAAAAACGCCGCGCTTCCGCGTCCTTTTCCGCGAGAAGTTTCAAGTCCGCGTCCACAGCCGCAAGACTTTCCGCCGCGATTTTATGAATACGCAAAGGAAAACCCATGACGCTTACCCTCACAAGACGGGACTCCGCCTCCTTCTGAGTACCCGCCTCCAAAAGACGGGACAAAAACTCCTCGTGGCGGCGAGGAGGCTTTTCCTTGCTGTGGGCAAGCTGTTCCTTAAGCCTCTTTTTTTCCTCATCGCTTAATGTACGAACAGGCGGAAGGCCCTTTGAATACTGAAAACGAAGTCCCGTAAATTCTTCCCAGCGCAGCCTTTCCTCTTCGGGAAGAAGCCTGCCCCGCGCCCAGGAGTACCAGGAATCCCCTATACGCAGGGCCCACTCGCCGCTGCGAAAAGCTCTTTCGGCTATGCGCCCCGGATAAGCGCGGGCAAAGGCAAGAGTCTGTCTCTCCCCCGTATCGTCCGCGAAAAGAGTCCCCGTACACAGAAACAGAAGGACGAAAACAATTCCCACAGCGGTTATAAAAAACCTCCGCGCTTTGAAGAATCTTTGTACGCTCACAGCTTACTGTAGACGGAAAAAGCCCCCGCCTCAAGACAGAGGCGCGAAAACTTACAGGGTATTTACAAAAAAAACATAAGCCGCTATAACGGCCCTATGCCCGCCCGCGCACAACCCCCCGCCCTGCAAGAGGAAGAGGCCCTCCACGAAAAAAAAGAATATTTGACGCGGCAGCTCATAACGTACATAGGCAACAAAAGAGCTCTCCTCAATTTTATAGGAAACGGCGTAAAAAAAGTTCAGGATAAACTCAGGAAAGAAAAACTCACCGCCTTTGACGTTTTCAGCGGTTCGGGAATTGTCGCGCGGTATTTCAAACAGTTCTCCCGCGTTCTCATCGCCAATGACCTTGAAAAGTATTCCACCGTAATAAACGAATGTTATCTCTCCAACGAAAACAGCGTAGACATAAAAACGCTCAAAGAACAGTACAGGAGGATTCTGCGCGGCCTATCCCATGAGCGCCTTGAAAAGGGAATCATCGCTTCGCTGTACGCCCCCCAAAAGGACGCGGACATACAGTCCTCTGAAAGGGTTTTTTACACCGCGCGAAACGCCATGTATATTGATACCGCGCGAAAATTGATAGAGGAGCTTCCTCCCCATGACAGAAAATTTTTTCTCGCCCCCCTTTTATCGGAGGCTTCGATTCACGCGAACACGTCGGGGGTCTTCAAGGGTTTTTACAAAAACAGGGAAACAGGAACAGGCCAGTTTGGGGGAAAAAACGAAGACGCCCTCCTCAGAATAAAGGGCGACATTACTCTCCATTTTCCGGTGTTCAGCAATTTTTCCTGCGACGCGATTGTGTTAAACGAAGACGCAAACGAAGTAATACGAAACGTTCCCGAAGTGGATATTGCCTACATTGACCCTCCCTACAATCAGCATCCCTACGGCTCCAATTATTTTATGCTGAACCTGATTTTGGATTACCGCCTCCCCGAAAACGTCAGCAGAATTTCAGGAATTCCCCCTGACTGGAAACGCTCGCGCTACAACAAGGCAAACCTCGCCTATAGAGCCCTCAAGGATTTAATGGAAAATATAAAGGCAAAATTTATTCTTCTTTCTTTTAATTCGGAGGGCTTTATAGACGCGCGCGAGATGAAGGAGATGCTATCCCGCATAGGAAAACTTGAAGTTCTGGAAACGCGCTACAACGCCTTCCGGGGAAGCAGAAACCTCAAGGCGCGGGAGATTCACGTAAAAGAATACCTTTACCTGCTGGAAAAGTGAGGATAGCTTCTCCGCCGCCGCCTACAACCCCTCCCGCCTAATAATATTTAAGCGACTCCTCGTAATGCTCGCGCGGGAGTTCCGGGAAGCTGTGGCCGCAAAGGAAATGCCGCAGGTGAAAACACAGGCCGCAGCGGGAAGCGTATCCGCGCGGGTTTTCCGCAAAACCCAGGCTCAGCGCAAGCTCAAAAAGCCGCGCGGGGCCGCCTTCGTAGAGGGCCTCAAAAGCGCGGTACTTTCCTTGGGGGATGCCCCGCACAGCTTCGGCAAGGGGAATCCTGATGCCCGTACAGCCCGGAGGAATAAAATACCCGTAGAGGTCAACGTGAAAATGCGCCGTGGAAAGAAGCCTCCCGCAGGGCTTTTTATCCGCGAGCTTTGCCGCGGGGAGAAGGCTTCCGTACTCCTCCTCTATGTTGACGGCCCGGCCTCCCATGCGTATACCGTAGGCCCGCGCAGCCTCACCTATGTA
>JAITGB010000080.1 GCA_031280945.1 Spirochaetales bacterium | reverse complement strand
AGTGAGGGCATTACCGATGCCTTCGGGATTCCTGGTGCGGGGATTAATCCTGTCTACAAATACTTACGGGATTCAAAAATCAGGCACTACACGATGCGCCACGAGGAGGCGGCTGTCCACGCGGCGGACGCTTACTTCCGCGCTTCGGGGCGTATGGCGACAGCTATTTGTACGTCGGGGCCCGGGGCGACCAATTTTATTACGGGGCTGTACACGGCGCAGATTGATTCTATTCCGCTCATCGCTATAACCGGTCAGGCTGTGAGCGCGCAGCTAGGCAAGGAGGCTTTTCAGTGCGTGGACATTGCGGAGATTGCGAAAAAGGTTTCCAAAAAAACCTGGTGCGTTACGCGGGCCGAGGAGCTTCCGCGCGTGGTGCGGGAGGCTTTTAGAACGGCGCGGGAGGGGCGGCCCGGCCCGGTTGTTCTCGACCTGCCTCTTGATGTGCAAATGGCGGACATTTCCTGGAACGCGGCGGAAGACGGGCCCCTCGCGGTTACGCGGCCTTCTGCCCGTCCTGATGAGATTTCGCGGGCGCTTGACATGCTTCTCGCGGCAGAGGCTCCTCTTTTCATCATGGGCGGCGGGGTTATCCTCTCCGGCGCCGAAAAGGAATGTGTGGAGCTTGCGGAGTACCTGCAAATTCCCGTTATTACGACCTATATGGCAAAGGGCGGTATTCCCGTGGGGCATCCTCTCAACGCGGGCCACGCGGGTATACAGGTGGGCCAGCCCATAGGCAACCATTACTTTTTGGGTTCGGACCTTGTTCTGGGCATAGGCTGCCGCTTTACCGACAGGCATACGGGAAATATCGCGGTCTACAGGGGAAAGCGGAAATTTATCCATATAGATATTGAAGCCTCGCAAATCGGGAAGATTTTTGCCCCGGACCTGGGCATCGTGTCGGATGCGGGGGCGGCCATCAAAGCCCTCCTCGCGGAAGCAAAAAAATGCGGGCCTGCGCGCACGGCGGGAGAGCTCGTCAAGGCGCTTCCGCAAAAACGCTTGGAGCTCAAACGCGCGACACACTTCGACACTACGCCCATAAAACCCCAGCGCGTGTACGAGGAAATAAACGCTTTCTACGATGATGAAACTTTTTTTACAACAGGCTGCGGCCTCAACCAAATATGGTCGGGTCAGTTCCAGGAGATTAATAAACCCCGGCGCTACCTGCCCTCAGGCGGCGCGGGCACTTTGGGCTTCGACATTCCCGCCGCAATCGGCGCGTCCATCGCCGCAGGCAAAAAACGCGCCGTAGCTGTTATGGGCGACTTCGGGTTTACTTTTCTTGTCGAGGAGCTTGCCGTGGCCCGCAAGTACGGCCTTCCCCTCACGGTCATTATCCTCAACAACGCTACTTTAAGCCTCATACGGCAAAACCAGAAATACGCCTACGGCTACGAGTACGCCGTTGAAATGAAGGAAAACAAGGAGTATATCGATTACGTTACAGTGGCCCAGGGGTTCGGCTGCCGCGCGGAGCGCGTTACCCAGGCAGGGGATATCGCGTCTGCCCTTGCGCGGGCAAACACCCACTCAGGGCCCAGCGTCGTTGAAATTTTTGTGGAGGATAATACCGACTGCTCAATGGGAGCGGCTCTTGACGCGGTAAAGGAATTTTAGGAACACGGGCCGGGGCCTGTGGGCCCCGGCCCGCGCTTTTACACATCATAGCCCAGACGCTGGGAAATCCCCTGAGCTGTTACAGGCAGCTCCGTGCGAACAAGTTTGAGCTTGTCTCCCGTGAGGCGGTGCGTCGGGCCGGAGGTACTAATCGCCGCGACAACCTTGCCCGAATAATCGCGCACAGGAGCCGCGACACAGCGTACGCCAATCTCGCACTCCTCGTTGTCTTCCCCGAAACCCTGTTTGCGCACCCTCATGATTTCCGCCTGCAGCTCGCTCTCGCTCTGCAGGGTGTTCTTCGTAAGCCCCGTAAGGCCCGCCGCCGCAAGGCGCGAGATTTCCTCCTGCGTACAGTCCAAGAGGAGGCACTTACCCACTCCCGTACTGTGCAGAGGCGCGATTTTTCCGATGCGCTGCAGAGCCTGCAGAATATGGTCAGGCCCATCCACAACATCGATGTACACCACGAGGTTGTCCTGACTAATCGCAAGGCAGGTTGATTCCCCAAATTTCCGCGAAAGCACTTCGAGGTAAGGCCGGATGACCTCCCGCATCTTTATCTGCCGGCTGATAAGACTGCCGATACGGCAGAACTTCAAAGTAAGAAAGTAATGCAGATTGGTAGAGTCTTGGTCCGCATAGCCGTAATCCATAAGCGTATTGAGGAAACGCAGAGTCGTACTCGGAGGCTGCGAGACAGCGTTTGCCACCTCCTGCAGGCGCATAGGACCACTATGCGCCGACATGGTTTCAATAATCTGCAAAGCCTTCCCTATCGATAGATTCTTCTTTACTGCTTTTGATGCCACGACTTTCTCCCATAATAATTTTTTAGTTGACAACAACCCCACAGGGGATTGTTTAGGACTATGGCATTTCCCGCGATAAATGTAAAGCCGTTATTTCAGCTTATGGTTTCGCGTATTTTGCCATAGCCATTTGCGGTCTTCATTTTTTAATTCTCCCTGCCCGTTCCATAGTCCTATTATAAATATGCCAATATTTTTTAATCTGTGCCAGTTTTCAGAAAAAAAATTACGCTTGCCAATTTTCGGAATTTGGGCGCATCCCCGCGCTTTTTTTGCCTCCGGCAAAAAAAGCGCAAGGACCGGGCTTTGCGGGGCTTCGGTCTTTGCGCAATGCGCAAAGACACGCTTCGCGTCCCCTCCAATCCCTTGCGCATGGACGAGCAGCAATCCGTAAGGATTGCGACCAGTCCCTTGCGCGGCCTATTACCCCCCTGCGGGCCCAGGGGCAAGCAAGAACTCAAGAACCCCGCACAGCTACCTCACAAGGAGAAAAGAAAGATTCTCAAGCCCCTCACGTAGAGCGAGCAAAAAATCCGAAGCGGCCCCTTCCTCAACAGCCTCGCGCCGGGCCGTAAGAGAAAGCCCCATGGCCCTATAATCAGCCATACCCGAAAGAGTTTTCTTTCTCTTCCACTCAAGAGAGCCCGCGCCCAGAATAGCGCTCTGGCGCGGATTAAGAGGCGCGGTAAAAAACCAGGCTCCCCGGCCTGTCATATCCGACACGGTAAAAGCCGCGCCGGAAAGCTCATCAGAATTTATTTTTCCCGCGCGGCATTTTTCCGCAAGGATTTTGATTTCACGCGAAATTGCCGCAAGACTTTTCGTATCAGCGTTTTTTATTACAGGAACACAAAGCCCCGGGGAAGCGTCAACTGTAATTCCCAAAGACACATGAGAAAAGAAAAACGTTTTTTCATCCCCATAGAACGCATTCAAAGACGGAAACCCCGGAAGAACGCGCGAGACCGCAAAGGCAAGAAGAGCCGTAAGACCGAGCCCCTCTTCCCCGCCCGCCGATGAATTAAAACGTTCACGGTAGGAGAGAATTTCCTCCGCGTCAAAAGAAGAGAACATCGTATACTGCGCCGCCCCAGGGGATTTTTTTATACGGCTGTTTGCGGCTTCGGCGTATTCGCCCAAAATACTCTTCACGCTGAAATCCCCGCTCACAGCGGATTCTTCCGCGCCCGCACCCCGCCTCCGGGCGAGCGCAGCCTTAATATCGTCTTCTATAATTCGTCCACCCGGACCAGTTCCCGCAAGGCCGCGTATCTCAACGCCCTCGCGCAGGGCAAGGCGGCGGGCGCGGGGAGATATTTTTATTCCGGCGGTACCCCGCGCCGGAGGCTGAGCCGCCTCCCTCTCCGGCGCGTCCTCCTCCCCGGCCGGAAGCGAAAAACTCTCCCCCGGCTTTCCTATAACGCAGACAACAGCCTTAACCGGAATCTCATCTCCCTCGCTTCCCACACGCGCGAGAACAGTTCCCGCTTCTTCGGCCTCAACGTCAAATGCGGCCTTGCCCGTTTCAAG
>JAITGB010000071.1 GCA_031280945.1 Spirochaetales bacterium | reverse complement strand
CACATACGGATATGGTCCACCATTGCGTGTCCTTCCAACAACTCTATGCCTTTATATCGACATAGCTCCCGTAGTATCTCCCCTACCCGTTTCTTCATTTTCCCATATAACACCTTATGTCGGTATTTGGCTACTATCACTACACAGGGATAGCGCACTATGTACGCTAAATTAGGTGTCATGGTAAGGGGCAGTGGTATTTGCCTCCACTACAAAAAATCAAATTGCGCGAAGCGCAAAAAAACCGTGGGCTCTGCGCAAGGGATAGGAGCGGAAATCCTTGCGGATTTTGCGAAGCAAAATCCGCTGGATTGGAGCGGATAGCCCGGTTTTTTGCGGGCGAGGCCCGCAAAAAATGCGCCCTGAATCTTCAAAAAAGAGGGATTGAACGGGGTTATGATTTGTGCGAAACTCCCTTGCGAAAGGGGGCGGTATGAAACATCATGAGATTTTGGGGCCGGGGGAGAGGCCGGCGTTGGGGTATTGGATTCCTTTGAGCTTTCAGCACGTTTTCGCTATGTTTGGGGCGACTATTCTTGTGCCTATTATTACGGGGCTGGACCCGGCTTCGGCGCTTTTTACGGCGGGTACGGGGACGCTGCTCTATATTGTCCTCACGGGGGCGAAAGTTCCGGCGTTTCTGGGTTCGTCCTTTGCTTTTATTCCGGCTATTGGGGCTATTTCGGGGGCTTACGGGCCGGCCTACGCTCTGGGCGGGGCTGTGGCGGCGGGAGTTTTCTACTGTATTGTGGGGCTTATCATTAAATTCGCGGGTACGGGGTGGCTCGATGCGGCCCTGCCGCCGGTTGTGATTGGGTCTGTCATTGTTGTGATTGGGCTTAACCTTGCTCCTGTGGCTATGGGTATGGCGATGAACAGGACTCTGCCGGACGGGTCTTCGGAGTATAGTCTGGCCCTCTTGTCGATTGCTCTTGTAACTCTGGGCGTTACTGTGGCGGCGAACATTTTTTTGAGGGGGTTTTTCAGTACGATTCCGATTCTCATTGGGCTTGTGTCGGGCTATGTTTTTACCTTGCTCATGGGTCTGTATTTTCCGGCCTACGCGCTCATAGATTTTACGGTGGTGCGCGATGCGCCCTGGTTCGGGTTTCCGCGGTTTACGGTTCCGGCTTTTGGTTTTGTTCCGGCTCTTACCTTTGTCATTGTTTCGCTTGCTACGATTTGCGAACATCTGGGCGATACTCTTGTTACGAGTAAGGTTGTGGGCAGGGATTTTTACAGGGACCCGGGCCTGCACCGCACTCTCGCGGGGGACGGTCTTGCCACGGCGTGGGCGGCTTTTTGGGGCGGCCCGCCCAATACGACCTACGGGGAGAATATTGGTGTCATGGCGATTACGCGGGTGTACTCTGTGTGGGTGATAGGCGGGGCTGCTGTTGCGGCAGTTGTCCTTTCGTTTTTCAGGAAATTTGGCGCTCTTATCCAGACAATTCCCGCGCCTGTTATGGGCGGGGTTTCCATGCTTCTCTTTGGGATTATTGCTTCAAGCGGGCTGCGTACCATAGTGGACAATGGTGTGGATTACAAGGACAAGAGGAACTTGACGATTTCTTCTGTTGTTTTTGTCATAGGTATAGGCGGGGGGAGGCTTGCTTTTTCCCTGACGCAGGATGTGCGCTTTGAGCTTGCGGGAGTTGCTCTTGCTACGGTTGTGGGAATACTTCTGAATCTTATTTTTCCGAAGAGCCGCGCCACGGTCGAGGCTGAATAGGGCTTAAGGGGCAATGGTAGACCTTCACTCTCATTCAACAGAATCAGACGGGGCCTTGAGCCCTCGTGAACTCATGTTTGCGGCAAGAGAGGCGGGTCTTTCGGCCATAGCTCTTACGGACCACGATACTCTTGCGGGCCTTGAGGAGGCGGAGGCTGCGGCGAAAGAGGCGGGGCTGCGTTTTATTCCGGGTATAGAAATGGATATTGCCTACAGGGGCGGGGAGTTTCATCTTTTGGGGCTGGGGATTTACGGTTGGCGGGAGAGCGGTCTTGCGCAGACTCTTGCCTTGCTGCAGGCAGACAGGACTCGGCGCAACAAGACTATCCTTGCGGCGATGAACGCGGATGGGGTTTCGGCGGACTACGCGGAGGTTGAAGCCTTTGCGGGCGGAGACATTGTTGGGCGGCCTCACTTTGCCCGTCTCCTTGTTGCGCGGGGCAGGGTGAGGGACACGGAGGAGGCTTTTCAGCGTTACCTGAAGCCGGGTATGCCCTATTATGCGCGGCGCTCGGGCCTCTGTGCGGAGGAAGCGGCGGCCCTGATTCACGAGGCCGGAGGCCGCGCTGTCAGTGCGCACCCCTTGAGCCTGCGCCTGGGCTGGTCGGCTTTTGAGGAAAAACTCGCGGCTTTGAAGGCGGGCGGCATAGACGGAATAGAAGCCTGGCATTCCAACGCCCAGAAGTCTGAGTGCAGGCGTTTTGAGGTAATTGCGCGGGAACTGGGAATGCTCACAAGCGCGGGTTCGGATTTTCACGGCGGGCACCTTCCGGGGCGCAAGCTGGGCCGCGTGTGCGAGGGAACAATTCCCATAGACGACTGTTTTGCGCGGCCTTTTTTGCAGGAAACTGGTTATTCTCCGGCGAACGCATGATGAAATTTGTTGAGCGCGTAGGGGATGCTTTTATCGCGGAGGTGAGGGCGGGGCTCTACGCCTGCGGGTATTTCTTTGAGATTCTAAAAGAAACCTTCGTTTTTTTAAGAAGGCGGCAGAAGGGCTACGGCTACAGGGTGCTTGTGATGCAAATCCTCTTTACGGGTTTCGAGGCTCTGTGGATTATCGCTATTATTTCCCTTGCGCTGGGCGCGGTGATTATTATTCAGGGGCTCTCTATTCTTCCGCATCTTGGGCAGAGTAAGCTCGTGTATTCGATTCTTATTACGGTTATTACGCGCGAGCTGGGGCCGGTTCTCACGGCGTTTATCATTATCGCGCGTTCGGGTACGGCCATGTCTACGGAGCTGGGGAGTTCCATTATTTCGCACGAGATTGAGGCGTATATTTCTTTCGGGATTAATCCTATTGGCTATCTCATTGTGCCGCGTTTTCTGGGAGTAACGATTTCGCTTGTGGTTCTCAATTTGTATTTTAATCTTTTCGGACTTTTGGGGTCTTTTATCGTTACGCAGTTTATTATGCCTATGCCTTTGCGCGAGTATCTTGAGAATCTTCTGGCTGTACTCAAAGCGGCGGATGTTTTTTCGTCTCTGGTAAAGAGTTTGATTTTCGGTACGATTATCGCCTGTACGGCGACGTATTACGGGTTTCGCGTGGAGAAGGCTTCGACGGAGATTCCGCAAATGGCAATCAAGGCTGTGAGCCGCAGTTTTGTTTTGTGCATCGTGGCGGACGCGATTATTACTTTTGTGTATTACGTGTAGAGCGTGTATCGTGCGGCTGTGCGGCCGCGTAAACCTGTAGAGACGTACAGGCTTTTGCCGGAGAGAAGGAGATGCGTTTTTGGCTCTTGTAGACATTGAGGGGGTTTCCCTTATCCGCGACGGAAGAAAGATTCTCGACAGCGTAACTCTGGGCATGGAAAGGGGGGAGTGCGCGGTTGTTATGGGGTTTTCCGGCAGCGGCTCGTCCACGCTCCTGAAAACCGCGGCGGGAATACTCTCTCCAGACGAAGGCAGGGTTCTTGCCTACGGCGAAGATTTACAAAGACTCACCAGCCATGAACTTTTTCTCCTGCGGGGGAAAATGGGTTTCGCTTTTCAGGACGCGGCGCTGTGGGCCAATATGAGCGGCTTTCAAAATATGGCCTTGCCCCTCCAGTTTCACAGGCCGGAAATATCCGGCGCGGAAATCAGGGAAAAAATTCTTGCGATGGCGCGCGAGTTTGATTTTCGCGGGAACCTCGCGCGGCGGCCCGTTGATTTCTCAAACGGGGAGAGGAAACTCATTTCCCTTATGCGGGCCATGATTCTTGGGCCTGAAATCCTCTTTCTTGACGACCCCTCAGGCGCGGTTGACAACGCTTCTTCGGAGCGTATTCTGCACATTCTCAAAAAACGCAAAGCAGCAGGCGTTACCCTCCTCATCGCAACCTACAATCCGCGCTACACGAGCCATCTTGCGGACACCCTTGTTGTTCTCAAAGAAGGCCGTGTAGCGGAGGCTGGGCCTTTTTCGCGGGTGCGCGCCTCACGCGAGCCCTACGTCCGGGCAGTGCTTTCGGAAAACTTGAGTGAAGCGCTCTCCCCTGATACTCAAGCGGGAATTTCTTCCGTAAGTGAGAACGAAAATGCTTGACAGGACGCGGCAAATAAAAATAGTATGGATTTTATGAAAATAAAAGATTAT
>JAITGB010000046.1 GCA_031280945.1 Spirochaetales bacterium | reverse complement strand
GTGGTTTGGCCTTCCATTTTTTTTCGGAGTTTGATGAGGTTTTCCGCGGCGCTGTCGAACTCGAAACTGCCGAGTTTAACTTCCACGGCGGCCCAGTTTCCGTTTTTAAGCTGGATAATGATGTCAACTTCGAGGCCTTTTTCGTCGCGGTAGTGATAGATTTCGCCTTTAATGGGGCGGGCGTACACGCTAAGGTCGCGGTAACAGAGGGATTCAAAGAGGAAGCCTGTTGTTTTGGGGTCGCCCATGAGGAGGCTGGGGCTCGCGTCAAGCGCGGCGGCGGCGAGCGAGGGGTCAACAAAGTGGCGTTTGGGGCGCGTACGGATTCGTGTTTTTGAGCGCAGGGAAGGCAGCCATGCTTTTTGCTCGTCAATGATAAATATTTTTTTAAGAGCGTCTATGTAATTTGCGATGCTGTCTTCGGAGAGGCTGCCTGCTTCTTCGTGCTTCTGTATGTCGCCGAGAATAACGGAGGCTCCGGCTTGGGTGCTTGAGTTTCTTGCGAGGGACTTCATAAGGAGGCGCAGTTTTGAAGGATTACGCTGGGCGCCCTCAAGACGGGATACGTCTGTTTCTATTATCATTTCGAGGTAGCCTTTGGGAAGGGCAAGGGCCGCGTTCTTTTTGAGCCAGAGGCCCGCGGGCCAGCCGCCCCGGCAGATAAGGTGTACAGCGGTTTTGAAGTCGAGCGTGGACGGGGCGGGCTGTAGGGGTTTTCCGGCTTTCCAGCGCGTTCCTTTTTTTCCGGTTTTTTGGGCGAACAGGGCTGCGAGGGAGACGCTGCCGCTTGAGTCTCCGGACTCAAAAAGCGTCATGGGTCTCATCTGGAGGTGGACAAAGCGGCCTGTTCCTGAATGGGCAGCGGCTTCTGCGGGTACTGCGGAGCCTGTAAAAATGAAGCGTCCGGGTTTGTGGGCCTTATCGATGAGGCGGCGGGCCTTGTCCCACAAAAGGGGGGCAAGCTGCCATTCATCAACAAGGCGGGGGGAGGGGCCTTCCAGCAGGGCCTCCGGCGTGAGGGCGGCTTTGGTGAGGTTCTCGCCGTCATCAATAAAAACCGATGAGGCGGCCTGCTTGATTCCAGTCCATGTTTTTCCGCACATCTTTGGTCCTGTTATGAGTACGCCGCCGAATGTGCCGAGGGTTTCTCCAAGCTCTTTATCTACAACGCGGCCCCGGTATTTTTTTTCCGGTTCTGGCATGAGGTCTCCTTCCTTAGATTTCTTCGCAAATACAGGTAAAGTATAATCGGGAAAAAACGCTAATATCAAGCGGGAAAAAACGTCAAAAAAAATCGGGAAAAAACGCTAATATCAAGCGGGAAAAAACGCTCACCGCAGTGCTTAGATTTTTTTGATGCTCTTGACGTCTATTTCGGTACGCGGCCCTTCTTTTTCAATCTCGCCCCGGATTTCCACGGCATCGTTTTCGGAAACCGAAAGGCCCCTCCACACGTCCCTGTCAATTTCCACTATGATTTCCCCCGCGCTGTCGCGGAAGGTGTATTTTTCATCTCCCAAAGAGCGGATGATTTTTCCCTGCAGGACTACTTTCGCGTCATCGCGCAGGGTTTTGGCTTCGGCGGTTGTAACGCTCCGCACTCCGGTTTTGCCGCCTTCGCGGCCCGAAGGCCCTGTAAAACCCTCCTGGGCTGATGCGGGCAGGGCCGCAAAAAAAGCGAATAGCAGGATAAGGACTGCACCCGTTAAAAGATTTTTTTTCATAAAGAGTTCTCCTTGTGATGTAATGGAGGGGAGCATAGCGCGGGAAGATTTTTTACGCAAGGCGCTGTGCGGAACGCCAAAATTTCCGCCGAAAACTACGACAAGAATAGAGCGCCAGCCCCGCGCAAAAAACCCTCAAGCTATTACTTTTTGCGAGGAAATTCATTATACTGTTTGAAAAGGCCGCAAAGGGGATTACCGGGCCTGCCGTGAATCGTATGAAAATCGCTTTTCTTCATTATCACGCCCGGCGGGGCGGAATTACGCGGGTAATAGCCCAGCAGATTGACGCCCTCTCAGGCGAGGCCGGCTGTCTTTTTATCAGCGGCAACGGGACCGACCCCGAAACAGGAGTGAGCCCCGTTGTTGTGCCCGGCGCAGGCTACGACGGCCAGCGTTCCGGCGAACCCCCCGAAAAAGTGGCGGAGGATATTCTTTCCGCCATTGAAACGAAATGGCCTTCGGGCTGCGATGTTCTTCATATCCACAATCCCATCTTAAAAAAGAACAGCGATTTTTTGAAAATTGTGCATCATCTCGCCCGGCGCGGGGTGAGGCTTTTTTTGCAGATTCACGACACGGCGGAGGACCTCCGGCCCCAGTCCTACTACTTCGGCGAAGAATACCCGGAAAACTGCCACTACGGGGTAATCAATTCGCGGGATTACACCCTTTTTTTGGCTGCCGGACTCAAGAAAGAAGGGCTCCACCGGATTTTTAATGTTGTCCAGCCCCTTCCGGTTTTTCCCCCGCCTTCCGGCTCCCAAAAAAAGGACTC
Organism: Spirochaetales bacterium; assembly: GCA_031280945.1. Taxonomy (GTDB): domain Bacteria; phylum Spirochaetota; class Spirochaetia; order DTKZ01; family DTKZ01; genus JAISAF01. The sequence goes on along the minus strand of JAITGB010000046.1, from coordinate 2,597 downwards.
AGGCGAGGAGCGGAAGATTTTTCTCTACGCAGTGCGGGCCATACGCAGAAAAAATTTGGGAGAGGCCCTTCTTCTCTCCTGTTTTCTGCCTGAGGAGCACTATGTGGGCTTTACCCTTCCCCCCACGAGCCCCCAGGATTATCCCCCGTATGAAGAGTGGAAAGCCTTCGTTTTTCGGGAAGGAATTGCCGCAGCCTTTGAGATGGGTTTACAGAGCCCCCTTTCGCACCTTGTCGGACGCTCCGCCCTTATGCTCACCACGAGTATACGCGAAGGCTTCGGGTTTTCTTTTCTTGAACCCTGGACAGCAGGCCGCGCCGTTATGGGCAGGAGGCTCTCCGCCGTAGCCCCCGATTTTGTTGCCGCAGGCGTTGACCTTGCGGCCCTGTATGAGCGTATAGCCGTTCCCCTTGATTTGGTAGACACGCAGCGCATGAAAACCCTCTGGCTTAACACAGTCCAGGCCGTCTGCGCCCAGTACGGAAGAGAAACCCCCTTTGACGCTCCCGCCGCGTGGGAAAAACTCACCCAGGATGGCCTTATTGACTTTGCCTTCCTTGATGCGGAAGCGGCCCGCAGCCTCATCTCCCGGTGCCGCGCTTCCAGCGATGTGCGGCGCGTTCTTGCGCAAAAAAACCCCTGCCTTGATTCGCTGTGTGAAGCCGCGCACGATATAGCCCTGATTGAAAAAAACCGCCGCGTCATCGCGGAAAATTTCAGCAAAGAAAAGTACCGCGCCGCCCTTCTTGATATATACGGCAAAATACTCAAAAACAAGGTTTCGCACAGAATCGACAAAAGAAAGCTTCTTGACTCATTTTTACGGCCAGAGAATTTTCTTTTGGGCGGCATGTGATGGAAAACTCCTCCCGCTATGTGGAGCTTATCCGCCGCTTCTCTCCCCCCGCTTGTCCCCTCCCTGTCCGGGAAGAGCTTCCCGCCGCACAGGAGCCTCCCCCGTGCGGAAGAAAAATCCGCGCCTATCTTTTTGACGTATACGGAACGCTCTTTATGTCCGCCTCCGGCGACATCTCCTTTCTGGACGCGCAGGCTCATAACCAAAAGTCCGCAGCCCGCCTCCAGAATGAAAAAAATGCCCAGGAGATAGAGCGCGTAAAAAACCTCCTTGAGCCCTTTGGGACAAACGCAAGTCTCCCCTCCTTGCGTGAAATTTTCACCTCCGCCGTGCGCGCCGGACACGAGAAGCTCCGCCCCGAAAAAGAATACCCTGAAATCGACGTGCGGACAATTTGGGCGGACGCCCTTTGCGTATCGCCGGAGGAGGCCCCGGAGCTTGCCCTGCGTTTTGAGCTTGCCGTCAATCCCGTGTACCCCATGCCCGGCCTCGCGGCCTTCCTCGCCGCCCTGAAAAAAACAGGCAGGCCCCTGGGCATCGTATCAAACGCGCAGTTTTTTACCCCCCTTCTTTTTGAAGCGTTTTTGGGAGCTCCGCCCGGGGAACTGGGTTTTCTCAGCGAACTGTGTACGTATTCTTTTCTCGAAGGCGAAGCGAAACCCTCGCAGAGGCTTTTTCGCGCCTCCCTGAAAAATCTCGCGCCGCTTGGCCTTGATGCGGAGGACACCCTGTACACAGGCAACGATATGCGGAACGACATCTGGCCCGCAGCCTCGGCGGGCCTCACAACCGCCCTCTTTGCCGGCGACGCCCGCTCCCTGCGGCTGCGAAAAAACGATGCCCGCTGTGCGCGGACGCAGCCCGCGTTTGTCGTAAAAACTCTGGAAGAAATCCTCCTGCTGTAACCCGCCAGGCGCGCAAAGGATAGAAGCGGAAAGCCCACAGAAAGCGCATCGGCGCTTTCGAGGACTTGGAGCGGATAGCCTGGTTTTTTCGGGTCTGCCCGAAAAAATGCGCCATAAATCTTCAAAAAAAGTAAATGCAGGAGCCCTGAAGTCGCCCCTTTCCGCCTTGTAGATTTTTCCGGTTTCCGCTACCCTGCCGGTATGAGTTTTATTCCGCTTTATGACGCCTCGAGAAACACCCTCGCGGAAGGCTACTGGTTTTTATTCCGCGAAGGCAGGCTCGTCGTCCGCGAAGGCGAAGAAATATCCGTGCCGCGAAAAGAGGCGGGGCAGAAGAGCGCCGCTTTAGAGGATGCGGCATCCCGCGTACAGAAAGTCATCTACGCCGGAAGCATGGACGGAATTTCCTGCTACGCAGCGGACACGGCTCCGGATAGGGACCTTCCTGCGGGCCTCGCCGCAATGCCCCTCAGGTCTCTGTATGGAAAAATTCCCCAGGCATCGCTCCAGGCGGCCCGCTTTATCGCGCACCTCCTCCATTGGGACAGGCAGACGGGCTTTTGCGGCGTCTGCGGAGGCCCGCTGCGGAACAAGGAAGATGAACGCGCAAAAACCTGCGCGCGCTGCGGAACGCTTTTTTATCCGCGCATCTCTCCGGCCATTATTGTCGCAATTCTGGACAAGGAAAAAATTCTCCTCGCCCACAACAAAAGATTCGCCTCGCCCGTCTACAGCCTCATCGCCGGTTTTATCGAAATGGGGGAAACCGCCGAAGAGTGCATAGCGCGCGAAGCCGAAGAAGAAGTCGGCGTACAGGTAAAAAACATCCGCTACTT
>JAITGB010000039.1 GCA_031280945.1 Spirochaetales bacterium | reverse complement strand
GCACGGGCCGCGGCCCGCATTGTTAATGAGCTTGACGAAAACAGCCGTAAAATAGTTCTTACCATGATACAGGCTTTGCGGGCTGCCGATAGGCGCGAGAGTTTTCAATCCAGAAAATCGCCGCCCTTGCATTAAGGGCCCCCCCGGCGGCAGACAGGGGAAAAAACAGCCGCAAGAATACGCTCTTCAATAACTCCATCTGAACCCGAAAGAAATCATGGGAATATTGAGAGTATAATTCGCGGAAGTGCTGCCCGCCTCTTCCTTCCCCGTAAAAGAATTAAAGGTCGTATTTGACTTGGGTTTGTACGCCAGCGAAAGAATATTCTCCACCGCGAGATACACCTCGGAAATAACCTTGCCCTGCGGATTAAAACTGAAGAAAGAGAATTTCAAGTCCAAAGGCAGCACAAAGCCGCTGCGCCGCGAGTCCGAGTACCGCTCCGCGCGCTTCCATTTTTCCATCCAGGTAGTCGTCCCCGAAATTTTGACAGGATAGCTTAAAATCGCTCCCACATCATTTTGCGGCGAGCCTGAGGCAAAACCAAAACGCGCCGCAATATTGAAATCCCGCGAAGGCTTGATATTTATAACCAGATTAAGATTATGAAAACGGTGAAAATCAGGATAATACCACGAAGAGCCGCGGGTGTCGCTAAACCCCATGAGATTTGTTTCAACGCCCTGGGGGTCCCTGTAGCGCGCGTGGGTAAAAGAATAGGAAATCCACCCGTCCCAGTAGCGCGACTCAAATTTCTGCAGCATAACATCAAAGCCCCGCACAAGGCCAACCCCGTCAAACTTGTAGACGAATTGGTGCAGGGCCGGCCCCTGTATATCCGCATAGGTATACGCGCGGTCAAAAATACGCTTGATGTAGGCTTCAAAAGTCAAAGTATAGCCGTAGGCAAAATCCAGCTTGACGCCCGCGACCGATGTCCACGAACGGTTCTGCTTCATCTCATAATTCTTTATGCCGTTTGAAGCATCGAGGGAAGATACGCCCTGGTTCATAGACGAAAAAAGCCCCGTTCCCAGGGAAAGCCCAAGCAGGTCAAGGGGCCCCGCGTTTTCAAGAATTTTAAAATCCATGTTAAGGCGCGGATTCACAACAGGCAGCGTCTGGAGCGTAAAATCCCTCCCCATAAAATACAGGTGGTCCAGGCGCAGGCCCAGTTCTACATTAAGTCCCCTGTCATCCGAGGCGTATTCGGCAAGAGCGTAGGCCGACGTAAAAAAACCGCCGTTGTGGACATTGATTGTGTGGTCAACAGCATACGCCTCATAATAGGGCCAGCTCTGGCCAGAATTGTCCACGAGAGTGCCCGCGTAATCCTCCTGCCAAAGAAGAAACCGCTCCTTTTTCAGCCACTGCAAGTACATCTCCTGGACGCCAAAAGCCGCGAGAAACCCGTCGCCCAGATTCCAGTCAAAATCAACCCTGCCCTGTGTATTGATGACCGTATCGTCCGTATGCATGGCCTGAGTCTGGTCCAGGTCGTAGCCCGGAGGAAAAACTGACGGGCCCGGTATGGTAGTGCCTCCCCATTTAGCCCAAAAATCCGAAGAGTACATCAAGTAGAGGTCGTATCTGATAAGGCCCGTCATGTTCTGGCTCCGCAAACCCGCGCCCGCCTGAAACTTGACAACCTTATCCAGAGCAGGATTCCAGGTAAAACCTGTCATAAAAAAACCCTGCCGGTTCAGCCAGTCGAGCTCCATGGAATTCGTGCCGATAGCGTCGCCCTGATTTGCCCTGTCCTCGTAGTTTACCCCAATCCCGTCCATGCCGAAAAACCCGCTCGAAGTCCACTCCAAATCAGGACTAAAACGGTAATTCGCGGAAAACGCGAAACTGCGGATATAGGGCGCAACGCTCACCATACGCACCTCTTTGGACACCTGCTTCGCGGCCCAGACAAAAGGGTCCCAGTAGGTAACTTTCCCCATGAGCATAAGCCCCCCCGAAGAACCAAGAGGCTGGGACAGATTAAAACCCGTCGCGCTTGTGGACAGGCTCAACTCAAAAGCAGTATCCGTGGAAGACGCCTTGCGCGAAGCAAGCTCAAGGAGACCCGAAATTGTATTCCCGTAGCGTGAAGAGAAAACCCCGTGCGAAAGCCTCGCCCGCGAAATCATGCGGGGGTCAAAAATCGAAGCAACGCCCCCCCAGTGATAGGGCCATTCAATATAAAACCCGTCTAACGAAGCCACAAGGTCTCCGGGAAAACCGCCCCGAATAGAAGGCATAGCGTTAAAACTCCCGCTGTAGCCCACCCCGGGAAGGAGCTTTATCGAAGTCATAACATCCTCGATGACCCCAATCTCAGCCGTCCGGCTCAAATCCCTCCCCGAAATACCCACGCTCCGCCCCGTGCGCGTCTCGCTCACCCCCGGCCTCTGGGCCTCCACCACAAGCTCGCGGTTTTCCATAACCCCGCCCAGGCGCAGCAAAACCCGAAACTCAAAACCCTCATCCCCGATGACAAGCCGCCCCGTCTCGTAACCCGGATAACTCACGCGCACGACCACCCGCACCCCGGAAGGAGCATCCAGGCGTACGCTCCCATCCTCACCGCACTCCAAAACCTCCCCGTCCCACGAATGGACGAGCGCCCCCTCAAGAGGCATCCCCATCTCAGCGTCCTCAACATAAATTATGACATCGCGTGCGGATAGAAAAGAAAGCGGCAGCAGAATAAAAGCCGCCGTCAAAAAAGAACGCAGCGCCCGCCTATGTAGGAAAAACCACAGCACAGATAAAATATACTAGAAAAAGAAATTCTTGATAACTATAATTGCATGAGAGAGAATTTAGGCGCATTTTTCCGTTTTTTTGCCCCCAGCAAAAAAACGGAAAACCGGGCTATCCGCTCCAATTCCTCAAAAAACGCCTGAGGCGTTTTTCTGCGGGATTTCCGCTGCTATCCCTTGCGCATTCGGAAAACTTTTTTTGTTAAAAGCATAATTTTGTGTCATAGAGTAAATACATGCAGGTACAGTTTTAATGGCTGAAAAAAGAACCCCACTCTTGCGCATCTTGAGCTGCGGCAGCGTTGATGACGGCAAAAGCACGCTCATTGGCAGAATGCTCCACGACTGCGGCGCCCTGTACGAAGACCAGCTTGCCCTTCTGGAACGGGAACGCACAGCCTCAGGACTTCCCGA